>JAVCCG010000084.1 GCA_030765605.1 Candidatus Alcyoniella australis | reverse complement strand
TTAAATCATAGTCGCTCAATCCAGAGGGGATCGATGAAGCGCTTACTGTTCCTGGCCCTTGTTGCCCTGCTGTGCCTCGGCGTCGGTCTGGTGATCTCGTGCAGCGGCGGCGGCGATGACGACGATGGTTCCGATGGCGGAGACGACGATGATGACGACGATCTGGATGAAAATGAACCATATATTCGTGTTGAAGGACGGATATTTGATGATGATTTTTTATGCTATTTCGATGATCCGGAAGGAGAACCTATTTATATTGGCGGAGCAATGGGCTCATATTATATGCATTTTATCTTTTCCGGCACATACCTGGAAAATAAAAGCGCTTGGTATGTATCAGAGCACATCCATATTAGATATTGGTGTAATGGGGCTCAAGATTACAATCCTGGTGAATATTCGTTTTCCGAAGCATTCTTTAGTATAAGCGACACGCCTGGTGGAGAAACTACAAACTCATATTCATTTGAGGGATCAGGAACCTTTTCGTGGCAAATTCAATCTGAATCTGAGGAATATGAGGTGGTACTGGGTCATTGGGAAGGTTGTGACGAGGAAATTGACTATGACTATCCTGAGTTTAAGAACTCTTTTGAAGATAATGATGCCTGTGTTACTATTGATTTCCTTGTGCCATTTCGTATTGATGATGGCGACTTCGGCGGTCCGGACGACGACGACTCCGGCGATTCGGACGACGACGACTCCGGCGATTCGGACGACGACTGCTAGGGCGATGACGACGAGGACTGGTGGCCGCCGCCGGCCGGGCTGAGTTTCCTCTATCAGGTGGCCGAGTGGTCGGGCGGCAGTCACGAGCTCGAGGCCGAGGTGCTGGGCGATGACGAGTTCAACGGCAACACGTACACCCTGTTGCAGTTGGGCGACTTTGATGCCGCTGACATCGTGGGCCTGCACGGCTGGTTCGATTTCTCGGTGGAGGACCAGGTGGGATTTGCCGGAGCGGAGATCTTCTGGACCAATCAGGACAAGGCTGATACGGACCCGGACGGGATCTTCGTGATGGACGAGCTGATCTACATGTTCATCAGCGATACGTTGAACGATCCGCAGACCGACACCGGCAGCGGCACCTGGACAATCTGGGGCGATGAGACCGACTTCTACGTGGAGCTGACCTCCGAGACCATCGCGCTGGACGTGACCGTGGACGTGCCATACGGCACGGTGGAGCACTGCAAGCAGGTGAACATCACGGCGCACCAGGAGTTCGGCATGTGGCCCGATTCCGACGGCACCGCGACCCTCTACTTCCATCCGGAGCTGGGGTTGGTCAAGGAGTCGGGAGCCAAGATCATGGGCTTCGGGTTGGAGCTCAAGGATATTTTCGCGGAGTAAATTCTGGAAGTCCGTTAACCAAGGAGGCTGCTATGCGCCGTTTGCTGTTGGCCGTGATCGTGGTGGTGTTGTTCGTGTCTGTGGGGGTCGGTGTGTTCATCTATGATGCGACGTCGCAGCCTGACTACTCGTTCTGTGGCGCGTGCACCACGGACAGCGATTGCGGCGTCGGATTCAAGTGTTGCCCAGGGGACTGTCCTGAAGGGCAGATGAAGTGCTATCAGGTTGATACCTGTCCGTAGCCTTTACGGGCGCAGGTACCGTATCTCGATCTTGCTGAAGATCTGTTTGGCCGAGGTGAGGTTGGAAAGGTCGGGGTCGATCTTGTGATCCAGGCCCAGGACGTGGCCGTGGCCGATGAGCGTGGGTGTGAGTTCCGTGCTTTGCGCGTCGGCGGGTGTGAACGTCGCTTTCCAGATCACCGAGGGTTGGCCGTTGAACTCGCAATATCCGGGCTGGCCCTCTTTGGCGTCTTTAGAATAGAAGTCGTTGTACTGGAACGAGCAGTTGGCCTCGATGAACACCGAGAGCTCTTTGTTCATCAGCTCGTTGGGGATCGGCCAGGTGATGGTCTGCAAATTTTTGGGCGTGGCCGAGGAGACCGCGTCCGGGTTATAGCCCGGCTCATTGGCCCGCACCGCCTCCCAGACCGGCGCTGCCGAGGGGCGCGACTTGGTGCCGAACCATTTGTCGTACCCCAGCTTCTTGCTGACATAGATCGTGATCGCCCGGCCGTCGGCCGCGTCAACGACCCACACCGCGTAGCTGGGGTAGTTGGTTCCCCAGATTTTGGTCGGCAGCACGTCCTTGTTGATCTCGAGCTCGATCTGCAAATACGCCGACTGCTCCTGGGCCGAGGCGAAGCACGTGAGGAGCAGCAATCCCGCGACAATCAACAGTACGACTCTGTGTTTGGCGGCGAGCATCATCTACTCCTAATCCGCATCGCCTACAGCCGTTTTTGCACTTCCTGCCAGACCTGCCGCACGTCCAGCGGCACGAACTCGGGCTTGCCAAACTCGGTTTTGCACAGCTCGTAGATCGCGCGGTTGTACGGCGCGGGATGGCCGATGCGCTGGGCGATTGTGAGGATCTCGCCGTTGATCGTCTCGAGCTCGGACTGGCCGCGGCGGTGTTGCAGCACGTCCTGGGCCATGGAGCTGAGCACCATCTTTTTAACGTTTTTTTCGAAGATGCCCTTGGTGATGATTCGCGGCAGTTTGGCCCCGACCCACATCGTGCGCCACGGCGGCATGCCGCCGAGCTTGCACTCCTTGATCCCCGCGCTGCGCACAATCTCGACGCCTTCCCACATCATGCCGGTGAGCAGCTTTTGGAACAGCGCCGGGTCCGAGAGCGGCTGCTGCTTGTGGCCGATCAGCGTGGTCAGCGAGTTGGTGAGGTTGATGACCAGCTTGCAGTGCGCCGCGTCGTTGAAGTGATCGGTGACCACGGTCTCCACGCCGCGATTGAAGATCTCGGCGATGCGCTCCATCTCGGGCCGCAGCGAATTGTCCGGCGTGCCCAAAATCAGCGGACCCTTTTTCTGATAGCCGATCAGCCCCGGCTCGTCGGCCCAGGCGTTGAAGGAGATCACGCAGTAGACGACTTTGGAAAAGTACTTGGGCAGCACCTGCTGGTTATAGATGCCGTTTTGCATCGCCATGATGATCGGCCGATCGCCCATGGTTTTTTTAATCTGCTCGGCCGCAAACTCGATGCTGTAGTTCTTGACCCCGAGCACCACCAGGTCGGCGTCGGGCACCTGTTCGAGGCTGTCGATCACCTGCGGGTTAACGGTCGAGAGCAGGTTGCGGTCGTCGACGTGATACAGCGTAATGCCACGCGCGCGTAGCGCTTGGGCTACTTCGCCCTGGTCGAGCACGTAGGTATCTGCGTTGTGGGGAGTGATCCAGCCGGCCACGCAGCCGCCGATTACGCCGGAGCCGAAGAAGACGATCTTCATCTTATTTATCCTCGAAGCCGAACGGGGGTTTGTAGTCGGCGTTGGACAGGTCGAAGCACGAGCTCATGCGCTCGGCGTATCGCAGTTGGAACGGCTGACGCTCGAGCTCGAGCCGCTTGAGCACCTCGGCCGACGGGCCGTTGCCCAGCTTGAGGTATTCGCGGTCGGGCTCGACGTTGGTCTTAAACAGCAGGTCCATGCGCTTGGTCACGTTGAACTGGGCTTTAAAGCAGGTGCGCGACTGTTTCAGCTCGTTGCCCAGCCTGCTGTAGAGATTGGAGCAGACGTCGAACCCGGTGGGCTTGCCCGCCTTGGGCACGCGCAGCTCAAAGTACTGGTCGCCCGATTCCTCGAACGCGCGGGTTACGCAGTCGCCGTTTTCATCGTCAATGTCGATGCGCTGTACGACCTTGGGCAGTCCCCAAATTTTGAGCCCGCGGATCTGGTTTTCCAGCGACGTCACGGGCATCGAGAACACGTAGTAGCCAAAGCGCGGAAACACGTCGAGCACCATGGGCAGCAGCGGCACGTTGATGCGCGGCGCGATCTGGATCGGGATCGTCATTGCGATCTCGTTGTAGGGCGCCACGCCGAGCACCTTGCGGTAGACGTAGTTCGAAAACGCCACCAGCGCGCGGCCGCGCGGCATGCGCACCGGCTCCATCTTGGGGTGCGGCAGCAGCTCCTTGGCCCGCTGGTACGAGCAGAGGAACACGGCCATGGCGCAGGTCACGTCGCCGTAGAACGTGGGAAACTTGTAGTCCTTGGACACCGCGTCGTTAAGCTTCAGCGGCTGCGGCGCGCTGCGCAACGTAAAGCGCTCGAAGAACGGGTCGCTGAACTCGTTTGCGTTGTCTAAAAGTCCGGGATCAATGTTGAAGGTCGGGTCCATGGGGTTTACCTCGAATGGATTGCGGGCGGGATTTAAAAGCTATCTTGCGCCGTGGGGACAGTCAAGCAGGCGGACCTCAGCGCGCGCGCAGATTGCCCGAAAGTTCGCTGAGCAGATCCAGGTAGGCCAGGGGGCGCTCATGCAGTTCGACGCCCATGCTTTGGCCGGCCTTGCGCCAGCGCACCACTCCGTGCAGATCGATGTCGCCCGAGTCGGTCTGCAAACGGATCAGCAGTTCGGTCTTGGGCGGCGGGACCTTCCTGGCCGCGATCTCGATTCCCTCGCGCGAGAGGTTGCGCGTAAAGCCCTGGTTGCGCGGCTCGTCAGTGCCGAACAGCAGCATCAGGCGCTTGAGGACTCGGCTTGAGCCGCGGCGTTCTTCGTTCATACGGCTCGGTTCTCAGCTCAGGGATTCATCTCGTAGGCGTCCTTGAGCGGGTAGACGAACTCGCTCCAGACGCGCTCGTAGCGCTGCTGATCGACCGCGGGTTTGCGGATCATCTTCAGGCAATATTCCTGCTGCGTTTCCGTGCTGCTGGGTTTGGCGTAGAGCTGGAGCGCGAACTTGGAGAAGTCGCGCACCATGAAGTCGAAGATCTGGTCGACCACGTCGTTCTCGAGCTTGTACAGCTCGGCGTTTTCCAGCACCAGCTGGCCGTAGACCACCAGGGTGAAGATCTCGCCGATGGTCAGCAGGAAGTCCATGTCCTTCTGCTGATCGCCCATTGGCGCGGCAGCCATCAGCGCCTCTTTGAAGATCTCGATCTGCTCGCGGAACAGCCTGACGTTGGGCAGGTCGAACTTGCCGTAGGCGACGTTGTAGTCGTGGAACTGGACTTTGCCCAGGCCCCTGGTCGGACCCTGGTCGAACAGGAACGCGTCGTCGCCGATCTGGTCCTGAGTGCCCATCTCCGGAAACTGGCCGGGGTTGAAAAAGTAGTTGGGCATGAACTTGAGGATCAGCGCGATGTTGACGTGCACCGTGCCCTCGAGCTTGGGCAGGGCGCGGATGTCGCGGGCCGCGCTTTCGAAATACATGTCGCTCTCGAACCCCTTGGCCGCGATCACGTCCCACAGCAGGTTGATCACGTCCTCGCCCTGGGTGGTGACCTTCATCTTGACCGCGGGATTATAAAGCAAATAGCGCCGATCCTCGCGCGATGCGGTGCGCATGTAGTCGGCGGTGCGCAGGGCAAAGAGCTTCATCGCCACCAGCCGCGAGTAGGCGTCGACGAACGACTGCTTGACGTGCGGGAAGTCGGTGACGTGCATGCCGTAGAGCACGCGGTTGGCCGCATGCTTGATCGCCTCGTAGAACGCGTGGGTGGAGATGCCGATCGAGGCCCAGCCCAGGTTGTACTTGCCCACGTTGACCGTGTTCAGCGCCGAGTCCCAAGCGTTCTGGCCTTTGCTTAGGATCTCGTCCTCGCCGACCTCGTAGTCGTGCAGCGCGTACTCGGCCACGTACGATTGTGCGTTGACGATGTTCTTGACCAGCTCGTACTGCGGTTTGAGGTAGTTGGCGATGAAGAACACGTAGTCGCCGCTCTCCGCGAACTTGCCGAAGGTCGAGACCATCTTGGCCTCGTTGCCGTTGCCGATGTAGTACTTGCTGCCGTTGGCCTTGTACTTTCCCTCACCCGCCTCGGTCAGCGCCATTTCGGTGGAATAGACGTCGGCCCCGTGCGCGCGCTCGGACAGGCCGAAGGCGAAGATCTCGCCGTCGATCAACTGCTGTGCGGCGCGCTGCTTGAGCTGCTCGTTGTCGCTCATCCAGATCGGCCCCAGCCCGAGAATCGAGACCTGCCAGGCGTACCAATAGTGCAGGCCGTAGAACGCCAAAATCTCGTTGAACTCGCAGATGCGCCAAGTGTCCCAACGCGAGTCCTCGGCGCCGTACCCCGCCGGGGTGAGCAGCGTGGCGAACAGCTTCTCTTGCTTGTTGAAATCGAGGAAGTCGCGGTACCAGGTGCGCTCGCGGTCGTCCTGCTTGAGCTTGCCCTTGCCCTTGCTCTCAAAGAATTCGATGGTCTTGAGCATCAGCTCGCGGGTGCGCTCGTCCGGGTAGTGGCGTGTGTGCTGCTTGGGGTTGAGCAGTATCATCGGCAAACCTCCTGATCTGGTGCGGGGGAAGTCTTGCAACTTTGTTGGAGCCGCAAGGCTATGTCAAGCAGGTAAAGCCGAGTGTCGGATCAATCGCTAGTCCGCGACGATCACCTCGAGCCGATTGTAGTGCTTGAACATCCAGCGAAAAAACCGCACCCGCCGCTGGTTGCAACGGGCGAAATCCTGGCGGTAAGCGGTGAGACGGTGGTTGATGATTAAAGAATCCTGAGTTGTCATTAGAGAATAATATCACCCTTGTAAAGCAATACAATGTGGTATAATTAATTTTGAATTATCAAGTTCAATGCCTCGCAAGCTGGACGTTAGTTGCAAATATAAAAAATGAAGCCGCAAAAAAAAGTCCGATATCATGCCATTGCTCGCAGATGGTTTTTCATCGCTCCGGTAGTATCTGTAATAGTCATATTCTTGCTGTATTTAATTGTTACAGCGGTTGCCGCAACGAATCCACAAATGCCGGCATGGAAGCTAGTCAATGGTCTATTTAACAATGATAATTATGATGAGCATTTAAGCCACCAAAGACAATTTGATGATAATGATTCTGTAGAAGGTGACGAGAAGATAGTTCCTCCCGAGATAGACAATCGATGTGAAAACAGAGATCCCAATAATTATAACATAACTTGCGTAAAACCCACGCCAGGAATGAAAATTACAGAGACAACTGTTTTCTGTCCGGGGGAATATGATTTAAGTAATACCGACGAACCAGGGATAGTCATTGAATCGAACAATATTGGATTATACTGTGACGGAACAATCCTAAGAGGCAGAAAAGACCAAGCAGGAATAATGCTAAATGGTAAAAATGATTTTATTACCGGCTGTGTGTTGCATGAATTTCAAACTGGAATTATTGGAGGAGGTAACGGCTGTAAAATATCGGAAGTTAAAATATATAATCCGGAGAGAAGATTTATTGACTTAGAAGGAAGGGATCATCCCGTAGAGAAAGCAGCAATATGCAACTCCACTTTTATAAATGAAATTGGATCTGGATATGGAGTGGATTGTTTGAATTGTGTGGATGTGACTATTTCTGAAAACAGATACGAGAATCAATTTCCTTCTGTTGAATCTCCGATTGCAATAATGAATAGCCAAAAAGTCCTAATCAGAAATAACAAGATCGTGTCAAGGGGAGGGGCGGCTTGTAATGGAATATGGCTATCTGAAACATCGCATTCAATCGTTGAGGGCAACCACGTAGAGATGTACGGAGGAGAGGGGAGCCATATTTATAAGGGAGAGAATAACTGGGTTACAAATAATACGTATATTACTCATTATGATGGTAGTCCTCAAACTCAACCAGATGTGATTGAACTGGGGTCGGAAGGAAGCGAGAATGTACTTGTAGGCAATTACTTCTATTATGGAAGAGTATCTGATGAAGGATCAGAGAACGTATATTGCGTGGATGGCGTTGGGAATAGCTATCTCGCCGGAGCAACCTATCACGGTCCAGATCCAGGTCAAGGAACTTGCCGCAAGTAAGGCAAGTTCAATAAAAACTACCCAATATTTTTATGTCAATTGATTTGAGTTGTTTGACTTAGCCCCTGGGGCACGTTCTACGCCCCGATCACCTCAAGCCGATTGTAGTGCTTGAATAACCAGCGGAAAAACCGCACCCGCCGCTTGTTGTAACGGGCGAAGTTGCGATTGTAGGAGGTGAGTTGGGCATCGATATTTGTACTATCTGTATTCATATCAGCTTGTATATAAATGAGCTATTCTGTCTTTTGTTTATTGCATTCTTCGAGGGTACATCTTGTCATTGTATCCAATGTTGCTTGATCTAGACCTTTTGTGTCGTCATTGTATAGTGCGTCTTTGAAAATTGCACCATTCAATGGTGCGCCTCTAAAGTCGGCACCACAGAGATGAGCAGGTTTGGCTTTTGGAGTGCCTTTATCAGCAATTGAGAAATCGGCGTTGTTTAGGGATGCTTTGATAAAAATTGTATTAACACATGTTGCGCCATGAAACACAACTTCATTCAAGGTTGCGCCTTCAAAGTTCGCTCCGCTTATATGGGCACGAGTAAAATCTGCGCCACGGAGATTAGCAGGACTAACTGGTGGCCCGATATGTTTTTTGCCGTTGCTGAAATTAGTCCTAATCGCTTGTATTACATATCTAAAATTAGCGTTAACAAGATTTGCACCGCAGAAGCTTGCCCCAGATATATCGGTACTATGAAAACTGGCATTATTAAGAATAGCTTCCATCATATTTACTCTTTTTAAGGAGGAGCCATGAAACGAAGCATACGGGAATTTAGCCCCATCAAGTTCTTTTCCAAAGCCTACATCATTTAAATTGCAGCGAACGAGATCGATTTTTGAACCCTCGGGATCTAGGTTGTCGTTTCGTCTACCTAGTACACGGATTGCTGCCTCAATATCACGACCAGCACGTTCAGAAGATATCTCATCACCCTTACACTCTGAATGAACACGGATGTAATCGACCAATGTTACCACTATGGTCCAATGAAAAAATGTGTACTCTTTCATTATATGGCCCAATAAGTAGATAGCAATAATACGAGTAGAGCTATTTGGATGCCCTAACATATTTAAAGCTTTATGAAGTTTATCATTCATCAACTCTTCTTCTTTATGCTTTAATCGTAGATACCAAAAAGTGATTATAAAAGCAGCGGTAAGAAGCAAGCCATACAAGCTATCGCTATGATTAAGTACTAAAGTAAATAAAGGTGGAAATTGTATGCAATTTAAAAATTCGATAAGGGAAAATAATATAAGCGTCGCGAAAGCGGCTTTAATTAAAGAACGAGCAGTTTTAGTCATCTCTGACCAATATTTTTGTATATCAGTGATCCAATGCATTTCCGAACCTCTTTCTTGAAAATTCAACAAACTTATTATACGCCCTTTGTGAGATGAAATCCAGGGAGAAGTAGCCGCGTTTGGCTTCCAGGTAGAAGGCGGCGGCAAAGGAGTTGCTTTCATCGTGTGCAGTTAGTATAAGGTTAAAATATAAAAAGAAATAGCATGCGAGGGTTTTCGGGGTTCGGAAAAGGGACTTTTCCCAGAATCAGGGGGATGGCAATGCACAGCCAAAGGTTCGGGGCGGTGCTGGTCTGCGTGATGATCGGGAGCGCTGCGTTATTCTGTGTAGCGTGCGGAATGCTGCCGGGGTCGTCAGGGAACGACCTGAAAGCGTGTCAGGACAGGCTGTCCGGGTCTTGGGAGCACGAAGCGGGCCGGGGGATCAAGATCAGAACCACGTTTGAATTTGGCAGTGGCCAAAGGATCCTGGAAGTGACCTCGCGTCGGCCTGAAGTGGCCTCGCTATCAATGACGAGCTGTTCAGGCGACAAGGCCGTGGTGGTCATTGACAACCAGGAGATATACGTCACTATTAAAAGCAAAGACGCCATTGTGTTGGACAATCCGGCTGCCGAGTCCCAAAGCGCCAATGAGATCGTATGGACCAAGGTGCGATATCATCCTGTTAACACCCGCCATCGGTTTTAAACCGCTTCCTCAGCGTCTCACAGAGGTATTTGCCAACCTTTTACGAGATGAATTCAAGCTGAAACATCGAGCGAATGTAAATATTGACAAAACAGTGTAGCTATTATAGTTTGTATGCAATCAAGGTAAATGAGGGCGCGATGGGGAATAAGTATAGGTCGATAATATATTATATTTGTATTGTATTACTGCTGTTCGGTTGCCTCTCTTGCACCAGCGACGATGATAGCGATGACAACAGCAGGTCAGAAGACAACAACAATGATGACGTGAATATCGATGGCGACGACGATATCGATGGCGACGACGATATCGATGACAATGATGATGATCATGACGAAGACGACGAGGGCAACGATGACGAGGAGGATTTCGGGCACGACGCTTGTGTCGAGCGTTGCGATATGTTGTTGAATTGCTCAGACGCCCAAAGGATTTTTGAACAACCTTCGATTGCTGAGTGCGTCGCCTCGTGCGAAGCCGATTCCGAGGAAATGCATTGCTATCGCCACGAGGAAGAGGGGCTTAATTGTCTGGAGAGGGTCTGTCGAGCGTTAAAGTGCGATCCTGATCGATCTCTTTTCCAGCCCACACCCGGGTGGAACTGGGCCGAATGCGAATAATTACCCGCTGGGCCAGTTTTCCCCAAACCGCTTCCTCAGCGTTTCGACGAACTTCTTATCAGCCTTTTGTGATACGAACTCCAGGGGGGAGTAGCCGCGTTTGGCTGCCAGGTAGAATGTAGCGGCGAGCATGGCGGCGGTAATCGCAAAGTTGGGCCAGGCGTTGAGCGCCCATTGGTGCGACCAGGCAAGTTCCCATTTGTCGGAGAAGGGCAGCAAATAGGGGATCGGCCATTGGTCGCCCTCAGGGCCGCGTGCGCCCACCAAATCGCCGAGCAGGTGCAAATGGAACGCCAGCAGGGCCAGCAGCGCGGTTATCGCGCGTCGGGTCTTGGCAAGCACCAGGGCCAGGGCAGTCAGCAGTAGGCCGAACCCCAGGTTGTGGCACAGCACGTGATGATATTGCGTCCACCAGAGCAGGGGCTGCTCGCTGTGCTGCGTGGCTTTCTCAGCCACAATCCCCAGGCCGTCGAGGTCCGGGGCAACTCCGGCAATCACGATCAGTGCGCGGTCGCGTCGGGTCAGCTCGACCGTGTTGGCCGTGACCCAGCCGATGAGGAAGTGCGAGACAGGGTTCACTAGCCTCTACGTTGGTCGACTTCGGCCTTGGCCGAATCGACGTCGGCCAGCAGCCAGGCGGCCTCGTCGGCTTGCCCCGACTCGTTGGTGTACTCCACGATCAGCAGCGGATGTCCCTTGGTCTTGCCCAGGAAGCTCTTGCCGGTGCGTGTTGCCGTGACGTTGCTCAGGGGGATCTCGAAATCCTTGCCCCCGACCCAATAGTCGAACACGATCCGATCGGCGGTCAGGGCCCAGCAGCCGTTGCCGCGCACCTGGGCCAGCCCTAAGGACTTGCGGCCGAAGCAGTTGGCCGCGGGCTCGAAGCGCAGCAGGTTGTGCTCGCCCACGCGGGCCAGCAGCGCGTCGCGTTTGGACCGGCCGACCTTGCGCACCTTTCCAAGCACCAGCACGCTGGCCAGCATCAGCGTCCCAACGATGCCAACCACCAGCAGTACGATCTGCCATGTGTTTATCAATCGCCGCCTCCCTTTGAGGGCTATACGCGCGAGTGATCGATATTATTCAATATAGATCGCCAAGGACCAACCTCGGCGGGGAGATGTGCGGAAAATCGAAGGCGCGACCGCGCCTGCTTACGAGCCTCAGCTAAAGCCCGTCGGCCCGGAGGAGCACGACGAGCTCGAAAGGCCGCCCCCGCCCCCGCTGCTGACGAATCCCGAGAGTTTGCGCTCGGGATCACCTTGGCACTTGGGGCAGCGCACCTGGTCGCGCTTGGAGAGGCTGACGAGTTCATCAAACTCGAGGCCGCATTCTTTACACTTATATTCGTACAACGGCATGTTGTAATCCTCGATTAAATATTCACGTATTGCAATATAGCAATTTATTGATATAAAGTCAAGAAGTACGCCGGTTTCTCGGGTAATGCATTGCCGGGGCTGGAATTCAACGCATTGCGCGCGTATTATTAGTCGCCATTTTTGGCGCACGGCACTGGATTTCGAGGAGGAATGATGCACGCCGAGTTGCGAGCCACATTGACCAACTACCGGTTTACACTGATCGCCTTCGGTCTGAGCATTGTGCTGCTCTGCGCGCTGCCGCTTTACGGTTGCCGCGAGAGTGAGCCGACTCCGGCGGACGCGCAGCCGGTCGAGCAGGCGGCCGTAGAAATGCCTCCACAAATGCCTCCGCAGATGCCTCCGCAGATGCCTCCGCAAATGGCTCCTACCGGGCAGCAGGGCATGGGCCAGCCGATCGAGCGCAAGGTGGTGGTGTCCGAGCAGGTGGAGCAGGCATACAGCAAGGTGCTGATCGCCATTAGCGAGCGCAAAACGCAAGCCGAGCTGCTGCAGGTCCAGGTGCCGATCCACGGCAAGCTGACCGTCGAGCAGACCGAGCCCAAGCTGACCATCGAGGTGCTGAACTTTTTGCCCGCATTCGTGATGAGCGAAGACTCGATCACCAGCGTGACCAGCGAGCCGCTCAATCCCGCGGCCCAGGTCAAGATCAGCGGCGAGGTCGATTGGCAGGGCTGGCTGTTCCGCGACATGCCCGACGTGCATCCCTATCCCGGCGAGCGCTACGCGATCGTGCTCAGCGGCTTCGTCAAGTCCGAGCAACCTGCGGCTGAGCCCACGGACTGAAATCCGATCCAGAATGAACAACGTCGCCTATTCCGAGCATCGGCGTAAAGCCGAGCATATCGCGCCGATCGCCTTCGCCTTTCTGCTTAAATATCTGCCGATCTGGCTGGCGCTGGTACTTGCCGTGCTCTCGGTGATCTACGGCATCGTCGGCTCCAAGCTGCTGATCAAAGATACGATGCGCGAGGACGAACGCCTGCGCGGATACTCGGCGGGCAAGATCGCCTACGGCGCGATGGTGCTGCTGCTGATTTTGGTTTTCCACACGCGTGAGCAAATGTGGATCGTGGCCGGCGCCTGGTCGATCATGGCTTTCGGCGACGCCTTCGCCAACCTGTTCGGCGTGAGCTACGGGGAAGACAAGCTGCCGTGGAACCGCGACAAGAGTTGGATCGGCACGCTGGCGTTCGTGTTCTTCGGCATTCTGGGCAGCGTGATGCTGATCGGCTGGTTCACTTGGCTGTGGCCGGTGCCGGGCATGCCGCTTTTAAACGGCGGTCAGATCTGGACCATCGCGGTGGTCGCCTCACTGTGCTGCGCCATCGTCGAGAGCCTGCCGCTGCCGGTGGTCGACAACATCACGGTCCCGGCCTGCGGCGCGCTGGTGATCTGGCTGCTGCAGTTGAAACTCGCCTAAACAATGGATCCCTTCTCGCCGCTGAACCTCTTACTCGGCTTGGGCATCAACGGTCTGATCGCCGCGGTGAGTTATCGCGCGCGCGCCGTGGACATCTCGGGCGTGATCGGCGGCCTGCTGGTGGGCATCGCGATTTGGATCGGCGGCGGATGGCAAGGCTACATGCTGCTGCTGACGTTCTTCATCGTGGGTACTGCGGCCAGCCGCCACAAGTACGCACTCAAGGCAGCCAAGGGGATCGCCCAGAAAAAGGGCGGACGCCGTAGCGCCAAGCACGCCCTGGCCAATACCAGCGTTACGGCCATCGTCGGCATCGCACACCTGGCGTTGCCCGATGCGATCTGGCCGCTGCCGTGCATGGCCGCGGGAATGGCCGCGGCGCTGGCCGACACCATCGCCTCGGAGTTGGGGCAGCTCTACGGCAAGCATCCCATCTCGCTCAACAACTTCCAGCGCGTGTCAGTGGGCACCGAGGGCGCGGTCAGCTTGGCCGGCACCGTGCTTGGGGGACTAGGCGGCGCGTTGATCGCCGCTCTGGCATTCGTATTGGGATTGGTCGATGGCAGCGGCGTGTTGCTCGTCTCCCTCGCGGCCTTGGTCGCGATCCACTTCGAGAGTGTGCTCGGCGGGATCTTCGACATCTGGCACCTGGATCCCAACGAGACACTGAACTTCACCCAGACCGCTGCCGCGGCGCTGATCGTCTACGCTCTAATTTAATTTAGTACGGGCTAGCGACGGCGCAACTCGCGCTCCATCTCGCGGTCCAGGTCGCGGCGCTTGAGCGTCTCGCGCTTATCTTGCGTGCGCTTGCCGCGACCGACTCCAAGCAGCACCTTGGCTTTGCCGCGGCGGAAGTGAATCTGCAACGGCACCACCGACAGGCCGCGTTGCGCAACCTTGACCGACAGGCGTCGGATCTCTTCCTTGTGCAACAACAGTCTGCGCCTGCGTAGCGGCTCGTGGTTGAAGCGGTTGCCGTGGGAGTACTCGTCGATGTGCACTGAGACCAAGTAGGCTTGGCCCTTATCGAAAGACACGTAGCCGTCGGTGAGGCTCGCGCGTCCCTCGCGCAGGCTCTTGACCTCGGTGCCCTGCAGCGAGAGCCCGGCTTCCAGTGTGTCCTCGATGGCGTAGTTGTGGCGTGCCTTGCGGTTTCTGGATACGACCTTGACGCCCTCGTCATCCATTCTGTTGCGGACCTCTTGAAAAGAAGAAAGGACGCCCCTCTCGGGAACGCCCTTCTAATCTAGCTCAGATTAAAGCGACCGACTATTTCTTCTTGGCCGGAGCTTTCTTCTTTACGACTTTTTTAGCCGGGGCCTTCTTGGCAACGACTTTCTTCTTCACGGCCTTCTTTGCCGGGGCCTTCTTGGCAACGGCCTTCTTCACGACCTTCTTCGCCGGGGCCTTCTTGGCAACGGCTTTCTTTTTCACGACCTTCTTCACGGCCTTCTTTGCCGGGGCCTTCTTGGCGACGGCTTTCTTCTTCACGACCTTCTTCACGGCCTTCTTCGCCGGGGCCTTCTTGGCGACGGCTTTCTTCTTCACGATCTTCTTTGCCGGGGCCTTCTTGGCGACGGCCTTCTTCACGATCTTCTTTGCCGGAGCCTTCTTTGCAACGGCCTTTTTCACGACCTTCTTTGCCGGAGCCTTCTTTGCCACAGCCTTCTTGGCTACAGCCTTCTTGGCTACGGGCTTTTTGGCTACCTTCTTTTTCGCAGCAGTTTTTTTCACAGGCACTTTCCTGACCTCCTGTTATGGTTAGCTCCCTCAGTCGAACCGTTGAGAGGCGAGACCAAACCATGCTGTGAATGACGCGCCGCGAATTCTCGTTGTCTTTTCCCATGCAGCTTCGCGACCCGCTCGACAGACACGCGACGCCTACTCGGCAACGGCCTGTCCGTACGGCGCCCGAAAATGCCCGTCAAATAGGGCTTTGGAAGCGCCGAACGATTTCCCCATATCGTTTTTCGTTTTTTTCCTGATGTTTCAAAGAACTGTTAAAAAACTTATATCGAAGCGCACTTGGCTATGTCAACAATTCACTTACGTTTGGAAAATAAAAACTGCACGGCGAGTTGACCGAAGAACAACGGCGCGGGGTAAATCAAGCGCTGCTTGAAGTTCGGATAGCTCAAGCTGCCGGTCAGATAATCGTCGATCGCGCGCCGCAACAAACTCGATCGCGGACCGAATAATCCAGCCAACCGCAGCGGGCCGCGACGCAAAATGCGCGACACGTAACGTCCGCAGAGGGCGAGCTCGGGCAGCACGCGTTTACGCAGTGCGTCAGCGTAGCGCCGCATCTCGCCGGCGGCGATCGCCTCGGCCGCCAGCTTGCCCGAGAGCATCGCCCAGCGAATGCCCTCGCCGGTGAGCTGGTCGCACAGCCCCGCAGCGTCGCCCACCAGCGCGAAGCGATCGCTCCACAATCCGTCGTCGAGCAACAGCCCGCCGCGTACCGCGGGCAGCGGATGGCCGAAGGGACGCGCGGCATCCACCGCCGCGGCCGGCAAATAATCGCGCGCCAGACGTTCGGCTTCGCGCCGCAGTTCGCGGCCGTCAGTGGCGGCGTAGGCGCCGACCACTCCGACGCTGGTGCAGTCCGGACGGGGGAAAATCCAGGCGTAGCCGCACAGCTGCGGCAGCATGCGCACCACGATCCCGCGCTGGAATCGCGCGGGCACGTAGAGACCTGAGCTGAGCGCCATGTCCTCGCGCGACAACGGCGTGGAGAGCCTGCGGCGCACGCTCGAGCTTGCGCCGTCCGCGCCGACCACGCAGTCGAAACGCTCGCCCTCGACCAGCACCGATGGTCCTGCGGGCTCGATCGTACGCGCGAAACGATCGACCCAACGCGCACCCGCGGATTGGGTGCGCCCCCGAAGCAGGCGCGCCAGGTCGGCCCTGGTCACCATGCGGATCGGACGGGAAAGCTCGATCTCGATTTTGTCGTCGAACAGTTCGATCCGCGCGCGGTCGGCCCTGGTGCAATTTTGATCCAGTGCGTGCATCCAGGGAAACTCGTCGAACAGCAGCGGGGTCAGTCCGCCGGCGCAGGGCTTCTCCCAGCAGACGCGTCCCTCGAACACCGTGACATCGCAGCCTGCGCGCGCCAGGTACTCCGCGCAGACCGCGCCCGCGGGACCTCCCCCAATGATCGCAACCTTGGTGTATCGACAACCCATTGCGCGGAGCGTAGCATCGAGAACGGTAAGGAGCCAGCCTGCAATATCATTCGTCGAGGTTGCGGGCCGGAAGCAGGGGATCGGGCGATTGGCTGAAGAAAATAACAACAAGTCGTTCAAGGCGATCGAGCTTCCCAGCGACCTGGGCAGCTTCGACGTCGACCTGCTCAAACGCGGCCTGGACATGCTGGGCATCTGCGTCATTGCGTTGACCACAGATCACAAGATCCGTTACGCCAACCGGTTTTTCATCGAGCTCTCCGGCTACGCTCTGGAGCAGTTGGTCGATCGGGACTTCATTGAGCGCTTCGTGCCGCAGGGCATGGGTGAAAAGGCGAAGACCGTTTTCAATTCCATGCTTGAGCAGGGTCGGCTTTCTTATCACGAGGCGACGATCGTCACTCGCTCAGGCGAGCTGCGCTGCTTGGCATGGAACTCGACGCTGTTTCGCGGCTGGCACGGACAAGAGCTGTTTCTGGTCTTCGGCCAGGACGTCACAGAACGCAAGGTCTCGGACGAAGCGTTGCGAAAGAGCGAACAACGCTACCGCCTGCTGCTCGAGAACGCCTCGGACTCGATCCTTATCGCCGACGTCAACGGCAAGATGCTCGACGCCAATCCCAAGTTTCTCGAGCTGCTCGATCGCCCCCTTGATTATTTAAAGCGCGAGGGAGCCCCCGGATTTATCACCCACGAGAACCTTAAGCACAGTCCGCTGCGCATCGCCGAGGTGATGCAAGGCAAGGTGGTGCGCCACGAGCGCGAGCTGCGACGCTCTGACGGTCGGGTGATACCGGTCGAAATTACGGCCTCGCGCATCGACGAGAACACCTTTCAGGCCAGCATCCGCGACATCAGCGAGCGCAGGCAGGCCGAGGAGGCGTTGCGCCGTAGCGAGGCAAAGTATCGCCAACTGATGGAGCAGGCCTCCGACGCGATTTTGGTCTACGACTCCAAGGGGCGGATCACCGACGTCAACCAAGCAGCCTGTCAGTTGGCGGGCCGCTTGCGCAACGAGCTGATCGGCAAGCTGCTGACCGACCTGCACCGGGCTGACGACAGAGAGCTTCACCAGCAGAACTTCAAGCGGGTATTGCGCGGCGAGCGGATATTGACCGAGGCCGTGATCGCCCGCGAGGACGGCAGCTCGGTCCAGGTCGAGATCAACGCCAAACGCCTGGGCGAGGATCGCGTGCTGGCGGTTATCCGCGACATCACCAAGCGCCGCGAGGCCGAGGAGGCGTTGCGTCAAAGCGAGGAGCGCTACCGCACGACGATCGACGCGCTGGACGACATCGTTCACGTGGCCGACCGCGATCTGCGGATCGTGTTGTGCAACGAGGCGCTGGAACGCGTCGCCTCCGAGTTGGGCTTCTCCGCTACGCCGGTGGGCGCCAAGATTTCCGAGGTCTTTCCCTTTATCCCGGAAAAGGCCTTGCGGGAGTATCGCGCGGTGTTCGAGAACGGCGAACCGCAGATCAGCGAAGAGTTCACCGAGACCGAGGACCGGCAGTTCTGGACCGAGACGAGCAAGATCCCGATCCACGATTCGTTGGGCCAGGTGCAGCGCGTGATCACGATCATCCGCGACATCACCGAGCGCAAGCGGATGGAGCGCGCGCTGACCGCCGAGGCCAAGATCGAGGGGCTGGAGATCCTCGCCGGCGGCATCTCACGCCGCCTGGCCGAACAGATGAGCGTGATCCTCGGTCACAGCGCGGTGGCCAAGTCGATCCTGCCCACCGACGACCGGGTCTACCGCAGCCTCGAGGCGATGGAGGAGGCCGGGCGCAGCGTGATGCGCATGGCCGAGCAGCTCAAGTACATTTCGGCCGAACCCCGCGCCCATCCGCGGCTGTTCGACGTTACCAGGCTGATCGAGGATTTGCTGCCCGAGCTGAACAAGACGATCGATCCCGTCTGGGAGGTGAAGCTCAAGATCAACAGCGCGCCGGCCCCGGTGCGCCTCGACTCGGGGATGTTCGAACAGGCCCTGCTGTCGCTGATGATCAACGCGCGCCAGGCCGCGCCGCGCGCCGATTCGGCCGAGATGATTGTCGACATGATCGATCTCCAACAGGCGCTGTCGGACGAGCGGGACACAATCCCGCCGGGCAGATACGTCACCGTCGAAATCATCGACCACGGGCCGCCCATCGACTCCCGGGCGCTGCAGACGCTGTTCATGCCGTTCACGATCGACCGCCGCGGCCAGCGTCACGGCGTGGGCCTGTCGATGGTCTACGGCATCGTCAAGTCCCACTCCGGGTACGTGCGGGCGACGAGCCGACGGGACGCGGGCAACTGCGTTACGATCTACCTGCCCGCCGCCGAGAACCTGGATCTGCGGCGCGAGCAGCTGATCTCCGGCGGCTTGACCTGCACCGTACTGCTGGCTCACGCCAAGCGGCATATGTCGGGCATGCTGCAGTCGGTGTTGACCCGTGCGGGCTACAGCGTGATCCCAGCCTCCAACGCTCGCGAGGCGATCGAGGCGGTGGAACAGCAGGGGCCGATCATCGACATTGTGCTGCTCGATCTGGGGTTGCCCCACGGTTCGGCCCAACAGGTGCTGCACGCGGTCGGCGAGCTGCGTCCGGAACTGGCCTTGATCGCCATCCGCTCGGATTCAGTGGTCCCGACGTTGAGCAGTGAGGACGAGGCGCGGATCCACAGCGTGCTTCCGTCTTCTAGCGACGCCGTGGCGGTGCTCGAGGTGCTGGACCTGCTGCTTGAACAGCAGACCGCCGAGGGCGGGCGGCAATCCCAACCCTGATCGCCCAGACAGCTATTTCTCAGCCTTCGGGATCAAGCTCCTCGGGCAGCACAAAGGCGGCGAGCAGACCCAGGGCCGCGCCGCAAAGGGCGGTCTTAATCAACCCCAAGTACAGCGGCAGCAACAGTGATAGCAAAACGCCGGCCGGCAACGCCAGGGCGCAGCAGACCACCAACCCGGCTGGTCCGAGCCTGCCCGAGGCCCCGGCCGTGAGGCCGGCTCCCAGCAGCGTGCCGAAGCCCGCGGCAGCGGGAATCAGCAACGCAGCGGCCAGCGCCGCGGCGGTCAGTGAATTGGCAGGCGGCGAAAGCAGGACGCGCGGTCCCAGGTAGACGGCCAACATCAGGTAGACCAGTTCCAGCGCCATCACGACCTTGATCCAGCGTCCGGCCGCATCGCGGGGCAGGGCGCGTGACAGGGCCGCGCCGATGCTCAGCCCCAGGGCTGCGGCTGTTGCGCAACCGGCGAGCGCCAGACCGTCGCGTCCGACCAGCGGCGCGAGCATTCGCCCCAGAACGAACAGCGAGGGGCCGATGGCCAACGCGGCCGCGGCCGCGCCCAGTCCGCTGCGAAAGGCGTGGACGCGCTGGGCGGCGCGCGAACGGCTCGACGGGATAAGCAACGTCCAGGCGCAGGCAACCAGCGACAGGCCGAACAGCGCTGCGGCAACGATCGCGCAGAACAGGATCAGCCGTTGCGGGTCGTTGGCCGCTCCGCCCAGCGCTCCGGTAAAGGCGAAAAAGAACGGCCGATCGCGCGAGGGCGAGCGATCAAGCTGTGGGCCGCCGACGTACTTGATCGCACAGCGGGTCAGGCGATCGCGGCCCTGCAGCAGGTGCGCGTGGTGGATCGTCAGACCGCGAGAGGTGCAGGCGCTGATCAGCGCGTCGATCCCGCCCACTGCGCGGCCGCCCTCGAACGGCGAGCGGCGGACCAGGATCAGCGCCAGTTCGTCGCCCTGCACCGCGAACACGTGACGCCGCGCGTCAAGATCGCCGAACGTCGTGCGCACCAGCGCCAGCAGACCCAGTAGCAGCCCCTCGTCCCCGGGCCAAGCCTCAATCACCAGCAGGCCCTCGTCCGACAGGTGTTCCAGAGCCGCCGCAATCCCCTCGCGCGTCAGCAGCCGGTCGGCGTGAAACAGCAGCTCGCCCGAGCGTGCGGCCCGCAGATCGACGCGCTGCGGCAGCCAGATCAGATCGAAACGCTGCTGACCCAGGGCGGCGATTCCGCGGAGTGCGGTCCAGGACAGCTCAACGGTCGGCTTGCCCAGCGCCATCGGGACCAGCGCGGACTCGGGCTGCGTCAGCACGCGGGTCGCTCCGTTGCGCAACATCCAGCGCGCCTGGCGATCGCCTGCCGCACCCAGGACCAGCACGTCGGTCGGGTCCAGCAATAAGGCGGGCAGTTTCGACACTGGCGGCGCGTCCCAACCCGGACCGGTCTGGAACCGCAGGCGGCGGTCGATCAACAGCCGGTCTCCGTCCGCACTTGGTTCGAGCTGAACCCGCGCCGCGCTGTTCCAATGCGCCCGGCCCGTTCCACGTTCGAGGTAGGGATGGAACAAGTCGACCGCTCCGGTGACCAGCAACGCCGAGGCTAGGCCCAGCCCGGACCAGACGATCCAGCGCGGGCCGTTGTTGAACGCCATCCAGGCGCAGCAAAGCGAGCAGACCATCGCCAGCACGAGCATTGCGCCCGGGCCGCCCAGCAGCGAGAGCAACGCCGCGCCGATGCCCAGACCCAGGCTCAAGCCGAACAGCGCCCGCGCCAGAGGACCGGCAGCGTTGCGCGAAGCGATGCACAGCGACCAGGACAGGGCCGAGCCGATCCAGAACAACACGACCGCCAGGCACAGGGACCAAACCGCGACCGCGACCCAGGCCGGACCCTGAACGCCGTCGAGGCGATCGGGCCACAGCCGGAATAAAATCGTGAACAACAGCAGTCCGACCGCGAGTCCGAGAAACGCGAACGCGGGCCAGGGCGCGTCCGGATTGCGACGCCTGATCCGTGCGGCGATCAGCGCGCCGCCTGCGAATCCCAAGCTCGCCAGGGCCGACGTCGGCGGGACCACGGAGTGCGCCAGCACAGCGTGTAGGCCGCGCAGCAACGGGAAGAACGCAGCGCCGGCCGCGGCAAACAGCAACAGGTCCACGCCGCCGGCGTCGAACTCGAGCTCGTCGTCGTCTTCGTTGTATGTCAGGTAGGCCTCGTCAACATCCATTGCCCGGCGACTCCATGCGCACAGCTTGGACCGATTGATCCAACAAGCTATACGTCGAACAGCACCCGTGCAACGATTTTGCCATCGCCGCGATCGATCTGTAGGCCGTGAAACGTCGCCGCCTTGATCTCGAGTTTGGGCGGCTCTTGGAGGTCGGCCAGCCTCACGCCCTGGGCGCTGCCGCTGACCCGGCCCGTCTCGAGCCGCGTAACCTCGACCTGCCTGACGGCGATCCGTTGCGCGTCGAGCACAAACAGCAGTTCGCTCAGCCAGCGTTGCAACAGGTGTTCCAGGTCGCGTCCCTCGACCTCGAGCTCCAGACGCTCGGCAGCCGGCGCCGCGTAATCGCCGACCGTCAGATCGTATAGCGCCTGCGCGGCCGCGACGAACAGCTCGCGCTCGTCGTGCGCCTCGAGCTCCAGATAGAGGTCCGCCGGATGATCGAGCACGCGATATGTCGGGTCGGTCATTAATCCGCTCGGTCGAGCACGTAACGCACCAGCTTGAGCAACGGATCGTAGCGCTGTTCGTCGAGGTTCGAGAGGCAGCCCAGCGCCTCGTGGGCCAGCTGCTTGGCGCGCAGACGAACCGAGTCGAGACCTAATGCCGCCACGGCCGTGGCCTTGTGCAGCTCGCGGTCGCGGCCTTGGCGTTTGCCGGTCTGTTGTTCGCTGCCGACCTCGGCCAGTACGTCGTCCTGAAGCTGGAACAACAGGCCGAGCTTGAGCCCGTAATTGCTTAGGCTCTGGACCTCGGCCTCGGCCCCTCCGCCCAGGCGCGCGCCCAGATAACACGCGACCTGGATCAGCCGCGCGGTCTTTCCCAGATGGATGCGCTCGACGTCTGCAATGTCGGGCGCAGCTCCCTGACTGACGATGTCGAGCCATTGCCCGCCGACCATGCCCCAGGCGCCGGCGGCGCGCGCCACGCGTCCGCTGACCTCGAGCAGCTCGTGGGCGTAGATCCCCGGATGGCGGCTCAGGTCTCCGAGCAGGACAAACGCCTCGCTGAGCAGCGCGTCGCCGATCAGCACGGCCTGGGCCTCGCCGAACGCCACGTGGGTCGAGGGTCGGCCGCGCCGCAGCTCGTCGTCGTCCATGGCGGGCAGATCGTCATGCACCAGCGAGTAGGCGTGGATCATCTCCAGGGCGCAGGCCGCGGGGAGTACCTGGTCCTGCTTCTCGCCCACGCAACGCGCAGCGGCCGATGCGAGGATCGGACGAATGCGCTTGCCCGGCCCGAGCAGCGCGTAGCGCATGCCCTCGACCAGTTGCGAGGGGGCCTCGAGCGTCCGAAGATATTCTTTGAGAAATGCGTCGACCCGGTCGCGCTGGAGTTCGAGATATCCGGCGAGGTCCAGGCTCACTGGGCCAGCGTCTCCCAGTACTTGCCGTTGACCATCAGCGCCTGGGCCACCAGCTGGCCGATGATCCGCGGCTTCTCCGGCTCGAGCTCCACACGCCCGCGTTCTGCGGGCTGCGCCAACATCGTCTCGAGCACGGCCTGGATGCTGTCGGCCTGGCCCTGGAGATCGTAGCCGCCCTCGAGCGTGACCAGCATCTTGCCGCCGCAGCATTCGTCCGCGACCTCGAGCAGCCGTAACGTCATTTGCTGATAGCCCAGCGGCGTGCAGTTCTCGCCGCCGAGCGGATCGTTGATGTGCGTGTCGAATCCGGCGGAGACCAGCAGCAGCTGCGGCTGATACTCGCGCAGCACCGGGCAGATCACCTGATCGAACAGTGTGACGTAATCGCCGTCGCCGTGGCCGATGCCCATCGGCAGGTTGAGGGAGAAGCCCTCGCCGACTCCGCTGCCGACCTCGAAGAAGTCGCCGGAGCCCGGGTAGAACGGCGAGCGGTGGGTCGAGACGTAGAGCACCTCGTCGCTTTGTTCAAACGAGTGTTGTGTGCCGTTGCCGTGATGCAAGTCCCAATCGACGATCGCCACGCGTTGCAGCCCCAGTCGGTCCAGTGCGTACCTGGCGGCTACGGCCACGTTGTTGAACAGGCAGAATCCCATGCCGCGGTCGGATTCGGCGTGATGTCCCGGCGGCCGCACCAGGGCAAAGGCGCTGTCGACCACGCCCTCGTGGATCAATTTAACCGCCTCGCAGCAGCTTCCCGCGGCCTGCAGCGCCGCGTCGTAACTGCGCGCGCTCAGCGGCGTGTCCATGTCCAGGGCCGAGGAGCGTACGCCCGCGGTCGATTCGACGCGCCGGATGTGGGAGAAGTCGTGGATCGCCAGTAGCTCGTCGCGTTTAGCGTCGCGCAACGGCAGCTGCTTGAGACGGTGGATCAGGCCGGAACTTTCCAGCATGCGCTGAATTACGACCAGACGCTGGGGGCTTTCCGGATGCATCGAGCCGGTGTCGTGCTCGGTAAATAACGGGCTGGTAACTATGCCGACAGTGGGCATCAGCGCCTCCTGGAGATTTTAGCCATTCTACGGCCGGCGCGCGTAAGGCCGCAAGCGCAGGGCCTGCGGGGCACCGCGATTGCTGTTGACAAAGGCCAGGCAAGCGGCTAAGTTATCGCTCCCTGACGCGGGGTGGAGCAGTCTGGTAGCTCGTCGGGCTCATAACCCGAAGGTCGCAGGTTCAAATCCTGTCCCCGCTACCAAGTTAATTACCCGGAATCAAAAATGATTCCGGGTTTTCTATATCATTGGGTAATGAGATTTTGCTCATCGATAAAGTCGGCCATGACTTGGGCGATGATCTGCGCGCCAAAAGGCGTGGTGTGCACATCGTCGGAAAACAGCTCGCCCCATTGATGCCCCTGCAAAAGTCGCGGCTGAATGTCCAGGAACAGCGCGTCGCACTCAGCGGCCGCTGATACCATCTGTTCGCCATACTCGGGCGGAACGGTCGGTGATGCCTCGGCTACGAAAAGGGCTCTGCCGCCCCGGCTGTGGATCTCCTGGCACAGTTCGATCAAATTGTGCTTAAACTCCACCGGCGAGTTGGCCCTGGCATCGCCTAATTTGGCTCGGCCGACCATCGCGGCGCGGACTGCGAGGTTATACAGATGCGAATGCGAGAGCAGGCGTTGCAGGCTGACGATCCAGCCGCCGGCTTGGCCGTTTTGGGCGCGACGGCTCAATTCGAACCACTCGCGCTGGGTCATGGGCGCTGACTGAGCCTGGCAGAAGTCGTTAAAACCGGAGTAAACGATTACCAGGTCCGGCCGCACGGCTGTCAGGAACTCTTTGAAAAGGACCAGTATTTGGAAGCTGGCGTAGCCCGAAGCTCCGGCGTTAAGCACTTTTACCTGCTCCCCGTCGGCTGCGAACACATCCTGCAGTTCCTCGGGCCACCAGCGATTGTCATCGGCATCGGCATTTCGCTGGCCCGCGGTGCTGCTTCCTCCGAGGCAGAGCACGAGCTTTTGGCTGTCTTGCGCATCGGATTGTAGCCGCTGGCCGATGCCCATTGACGAGGCTTCCTGAAAATTAAACACATCATCCAGGTTGGGCGTGATCCAGCCGAGCCTCGAATCCCTGATCATCGAGCGCGGCACGCCCTGGGGCTGAGCGTAGACTTCGAGCCCACCGGCTCGGACCAGACCTTCAACGGTCAATAGGGCGCAGCAAGCCAACAGGAAGAGCAGGGTATTGGCCATCCTCAATCGCGGCAAAAGATAGAGCGACTGGATTACAAGGAGCACGGCGAGCAGCAGCGCGATCAGGCCTCCCATGGCTGGGCGCAGGCCTGTGGCTACGCTCAGGCCGCCCACCAGCAGCAGCATGGCGACGATCGAACCAGCGATCAACAGCCATACAGGTTTGTCTATGGCCGTGCGGGTCACTCGCTTTCTCAGCAGCATTTCGTTCAATTTCAGCGACACCAGGAAGGTGATCGACCAGATCAAGGCCAAGGACAATTTTCCGGTCAGGAACAGAACCAGCAACGTCATGGCCAGCAGAAACGCTGCTCTGATGATAAACAGCAATGTAAAATGGCCGGCGCGCACTTGAACTGCCCCCTGTTGCGGGATCACTCGATCCGGGAGTCTGGCACTCTATCGTTACGCTGCCAACCGCATTGTGCCGATCTGCTGGTTGATATGGGCGCTACGGCTTTGCGTACTTTTGCAAATCAGCGAGTTTGAGCTCCTTGTCCGAACCCACATCAACAATTCAGCCTAGCCGCTGGCGGCCTCGGAGCAGGCCCCCACGCACTGCGCGATGAATTGCTCAATCGCCGCGACCATCGAGCCCGGGCCGTGATGGTCGGTCGCCAGGCGAATCAAGGCGCTGCCGATGATCGCCGCGTCCGCGTGCTGCACTACTTGCGCCGCCTGCTCGGGCGTGGAAATGCCGAATCCCGCGGCGATCGGCAGGTCGGTATATTGCCGTAGCGCGTCGATGTTGTTCGCGAGCAACGGCGAGACGCCGGTTGAAACTCCGGTCACGCCCAAGCGAGCCACGTAATAGACGAATCCGCTGGCAGCCTTGCAGATCATCTCGGCGCGCTTGGCGGAGCTGGTCTGCGCCACCAGAAAAACAATCGATAGCTCGGCCTTGCGCGCCGCCTCCAGTACTTCGGAGGCCTCCTCGGGCGGCAGGTCGGGAATGATCAGGCCGTCGGCCCCGGCGTCCTTGGCGTCGAGCACCAAGCGCTCGAACCCGTAGCGCATGAAGCTGTTGGCATAGCCCATCAGCACCAGCGGACAGTCGCAGTTTTGGCGCAGTCCGGCGACCGTCTCCAGAATCCGTCCCAGGGTCACGCCCCTTTCCAGGGCAATTTGCGAGGAATGCTGAATCACCGGGCCGTCGGCGATCGGGTCTGAGAACGGCACTCCCAACTCGACCACTGTGGCGCCGGCCCGGTCCGCGGCCAGCACCAGTTCCGCTGAATCATCGAGCGTGGGGAACCCGGCGGTGAAGTAAGGGATCAGGCCCTTGCGCCCGGCCCGGCGGTTGTCCGCGAAGGCTTTGTCAATGCGGTTCATGGCTGGTTCTCCAAGATCGACATGGCGCTCGGGGCGTCCTTGTCGCCGCGTCCGGAGAGGTTGACGAGCACGAGCTGATCGGGCCGCAGCTGCGCGGCGATGCGCACGGCGCGGGCCACGGCATGGGCGCTCTCGAACGCGGGCACGATCCCCTCGGTGCGGGCCAGCAGCACAAACGTCTGCAATGCGTCCGCGTCCTGCTCGATCACGTATTGCGCGCGTCCGCTGGAGGCCAGAAAGGCGTGCTCCGGCCCTACGGAGGGATAGTCCAAGCCCGCGGCGATCGAGTGCGTATCGAGCACCTGCCCATCGTCGTCCTGTTGCAGGTAGCTCAGCGACCCGTGCAGGATGCCCGGGGAACCGGCCGCGATGCTTGCCGCGTGTTGCCCCCCGGCCAGGCCCAGTCCGCCGGCTTCCACTCCCACCAGTTGCACCGTCTCGTGCTCCACAAAGGGGTGGAAGATGCCGATGGCGTTGGAGCCCCCGCCCACGCAGGCCACGATGCAGTCCGGCAGCCGCCCCTCGGACTGAACAACCTGCTGCAACGCCTCGCGGCCGATGATCGATTGGAAGTCGCGCACGATCATTGGATAGGGATGCGGGCCGACCACCGAGCCGATGATGTAGTGCGTGGTCTCGATGTTGGTCACCCAGTCGCGGATCGCCTCGTTGGTGGCGTCCTTGAGCGTGCGCGTGCCCGAGCGCACGGGATTGACCCGGGCTCCGAGGATCTGCATGCGAAACACGTTGAGCTGCTGGCGCTCCATGTCCAGCTCGCCCATGTAGATCTCGCATTCCAGCCCGAACAGCGCCGCCACCGTGGCCGTGGCCACGCCGTGCTGGCCCGCGCCGGTCTCGGCGATGATCCGTTGCTTGCCCATGCGCCTGGCCAGCAGCGCCTGCCCCAGGGTGTTGTTGATCTTGTGCGAGCCGGTGTGCAGCAGGTCCTCGCGCTTGAGCAAAATTTTGGCCCCGCCCGCGTGCTCGGTCAGCCGCTTGGCATAGGTCAGCGGCGTCGGCCTGCCGGCATAGGAGTGCAGCAGCCGATCCAGTTCGCCCGTGAACTCGGGGTCCGCCTGGCTGCTGCGATACAGCGTCTCGAGCTGTTCGAGCGCCGACATCAAAGTCTCGGGCACCATCCGGCCGCCGAATCGGCCGAATTTGCCCAGCTCATCGGGCAACATCTATTGCTCCTTTCGCGGCTGCGACGAACGCCGTCAGCTTGGCGTGGTCCTTGATTCCCGGCGCGGACTCCAATCTGCTCGAGGCGTCCACGCCCCACGGTGCCAGACGCGCCACGGCCTGGCCCACATTATCCGGGCCCAGCCCGCCCGCCAAAATGTACGGCTGCTCCAAACCCTCGAGCAGCGCCCAATCCACGGGCGTTCCCGTGCCGCCAAAAGCGGTCGGCAGATGGGCGTCGAACAGAATTCTAAACACCTTGAAGCGCATGGCACGCTCCACATCGGCCCGGCCCTGCACGCGGATCGCCTTGATCACCGGCCGGATGATTGCATCGCAGTCGGACTGGCTTTCGTTGCCGTGCAGTTGCACGTAGTCCAGGCCGCATTCCAGCGCGATTTGGTTGATCGTGCAGGCTGACTCGTTGACGAACACGCCGACCTTCTTGCAGCTAAGCTGCCCGGCAATCAGCTTGGCCTCAGCAGGCTCGATGCTTCGAGGGCTTTGCGCGAACACGAACCCGATCATCTCCGCGCCCGCGCGCTGGGCGGCCAGGCCGTCCTCGATCCGCGTGATCCCGCAGACCTTGACCTGCACCTTATTCACTGCTCAGCAACTCCTCGATTTTGGCCGCCGGATCGATCGCCGTGACCAGCGCCTCGCCCACGAGCACCGCGTTGACCCCGGCCCGCTCCAGGCTTTGCACTTCTCCGGCGTCGTGGATGCCGCTCTCGGCCACTGTCAGCCGATCCTCGTCGATCAGGGGCAGCAGATCGAAGCTGGTTTGCAGGTCGGTTTTGAAGCTGGTCAGGTTGCGATTGTTGATGCCGATGACGCGCGCATCCGAGGCCTGCGCGCGCTCGAGTTCCGGCGCGTCGTGCACCTCGACCAGCGCGGCGAGGCCCAGCTCGTGCGCATAGTCGATCAACCCGATGAGTTGCGGTTGGTCAAGGGCGGCGACGATCAGCAGCACTGCCGCGGCGCCCGCGTCAGCCGCCTCGAGGATCTGATAGCAATCGATGATGAAATCCTTGCGCAACACCGGCAGCCCTCCGGCCTTTACGGCCAGGCGCAGGTCGTCCAGACAGCCCTCGAAGAACGGCTCGTCGGTGAGCACTGAAATCGCCGCTGCTCCGGCCCGCCTATAAATGTGCGCCAGGGCAACCGGATCGAGGTCCGGCCGCAGCGCCCCCCTGCTGGGCGAGGCGCGCTTGATTTCGGCGATCAGGCTGATCCCGGGCGCTGCCAGTGCGTTTTCAAAGTACAGCCCCATTGGGCTGGTCAGGCGCGTCTGCACAAGGGGACGTTGCACCTTGCGCAGTGCGACTTCCTCGCGTTTGGCGCTCAGGATCGTGTGCAAAATCCCCTCAGCCATTGGTGATCTCCACCAGACGGTCCAGGGCGATCCGGGCCCGGCCGCTATCGATCGACTCCCGGGCCATCGCGATCCCCTGTTGCAGATCGTCGGCCTGTCCCGCGCAGGCAAGGGCCGCCCCGGCGTTGAGCAGGACCACGTCGCGCGTCGGCCCGCGTCGGCCCTCGAGGATCGAGCGCAGGATCGACGCGTTGGTGCGGGGAACGCCGCCGGCCATCTCGGACGCTGAACACGGCTCGAGGCCGAAGTCGGACGGCTTGATCTCGAAGGTCTCGATCCGTCCGTTCTTGAGCTCGGTCACACGGGTCGAGCCGCTGAGGGTGATCTCGTCCAGGCCGTCCGCGCCGTGCACCACCAATGCCCGCTCCGACCCGAGCTCGGCCAGCACGCCGGCGACCAGCTTGGTCAGGCGCGGATCGTAGACCCCGATCAGCTGCCGGGTCGCGCCGGCCGGGTTGGTCAGCGGGCCGAGGATGTTGAACAGCGTGCGCACGCCGATCTCGCGCCGGGGGCCGATGGCGTGTTTCATCGCGGCGTGGAATGCGGGCGCGAACAGAAACGCAATTCCCGCCTCGTCCAACGCTCGTTCGGTCAGCTCCCGGCCGCAGTTGATGTTCACGCCCAGTTCCAGCAGCACGTCCGCGCTGCCGCAGCGGCTGCTCACCGCGCGGTTGCCGTGCTTGGCCACTTTGCAGCCCGCGCCCGCCGCCACAAAGGCGGCGGCTGTGGAGATGTTGAAGGTGTTGCCGCCATCGCCTCCCGTGCCGCAGGTGTCCAGCAGCGGGACTGCGGGCGCGCGCAACGGAGCGGCGAACTCGCGCATCACTTTGGCGCAGCCCGCCACCTCCTCCACGGTCTCGCCCTTGAGACGCAGTGCGATGATCAGCGCCGCGATTTGGGCCGGGGTGGCCGCGCCGGAGAGGATCTGCTTCATCACGTCCTCAGCCTCGGGGCGCGCCAAGTCGCGGCCGTCCACGACCCTGCCGATCGCCGCTTTCAACGTGGTGCGCGGCCTGCCGCCGTGCAGGAAGTTTTCGCACAGCCAGCGCCCCTGGGGAGTGAGTACCGACTCCGGGTGAAACTGCACCCCCTCCAGCGGATAGCGACGATGGCGCACGGCCATTACGCTGCCGTCGCCGGTCCAGGCGCTGACCTCCAGCTCGTCGGGAATCGTATCTGGGTCGAGCTCCAGCGAGTGGTAGCGGCCCACGGTCATCGGCGAGTCCAGCCCCTGGAACAGGGAGCGGCCGTCGTGTTTGACCTCCGAGCTTTTGCCGTGAACGATCTCGTGGCTGCGCATCAGTCGCGCGCCGAAAGCCGCGCCCATGGCCTCGTGCCCCAGACAGACGCCGAGGATCGGGATCTGCGGACCCAGCTTGCGGATCACATCGACGCTGATCCCCGCCTGATCCGGCGTGCAGGGCCCGGGCGAGATCACGATCTGCGAGGGGTTCATGTCGCGCAGTTGTTCAACGCTCAGCGCATCGTTGCGAAATACGCGCACCTCCGAGCCGATGCTGCGGAACAGTTGCACCAGGTTGTAGACGAACGAGTCGTAATTATCGATCACCGCAATCATCGGCCGCTCCATTCCAGGCCCAGTGCGGCGAATACCGCGCGGGCCTTGTTGCGCGTCTCCTCGTGCTCCAGCTCAGGCTGGGAGTCGGCCACGATCCCGGCGCCGGCCTGCACGTGCAAACGGCCGTCGCGCACCAGGGCCGTGCGGATCGTGATGCAGCTATCCAGGTTGCCGTCGAAGCTGAAGTAACCGACGATCCCGGAGTAGGGGCCGCGCTTGGTCGTCTCCAATTCGTCGATGATCTCCATCGCCCTGATCTTCGGCGCGCCGCTGACCGTCCCGGCCGGGAACGTGGCGCGGATCGCGTCGAACGCGTCCTGGTCCGCCGAGAGCAGTCCCTCCACGCTGGAGACCATGTGCATCACGTGGGAGTAGTGCTCCACCTTACGCAGCTGCGTGACCTCGACCGTGCCCGGCTGGCAGATGCGGCCCAGGTCGTTGCGTCCCAGGTCCACCAACATGATGTGCTCGGCCCCCTCTTTCTCATCGCTGAGCAGGTCGATGGCCAGCTCCCGATCCTCGCCCGCGGTTTTGCCGCGTTTACGCGTGCCCGCGATCGGCCGCACCGTGGCCTTGCGCCCCACGACCTTGACGTGGGTCTCGGGGGAGGAGCCGACCAACTGCATGCCGTCCAGATCGAGGTAGAACATGTACGGCGAGGGATTGACCATCCGCAGGCGCCGGTAAAGATCGAACGGGTCTCCCGCGAACTCCGTTGAGAAGCGCTGGGAGAGCACGACCTGCAGGATGTCGCCCGCCCGGATGTACTCCTTGCAGCGTTCGACGGCCGCCATGTATTGCTCGGGGCGCATGGTGCTGTCGATCTGTTGTCCGGTCTCGATCTCCAACGGCTCCAGCGGCCGCTTGACCGTGTGGGTTTGCAGCATGCGCACCACCTGGCCGACCTTGGCCGCGGCGCGCTGGTATGCGGCCTGCGGGTCGCCGTTGACGTGCGCCACGCAAATCACCTTGATCGTCTTGTTACTGCGGTCGAAAACCAGCAGAACCTGGGGGATCAGCAGCAGGCAATCCGGCAGGCCCATATCGTCGGGCAGCGCATCGGGCAGGCGTTCGAAGTGGCGCACCAGATCGTAGGCCAAATAGCCTACCGCACCGCCGATAAACGGCGGCATGCCCTCGTCCACCACCGGCCGGTAGTCCGACATCAGTTCGCGTAGCGCATCCAGCGGATTTCCCCTGCGCTGCTCAACGTCTCGGCCGCGACGAATCTCGATCTGTTCGCCCTTGCTGGAAAAGATCGTCGTGGGCTCGAACCCCAAAAACGAGTAGCGCCCGACGTTGGTCCCGCCCTCCACGCTCTCGAGCAGAAACCCGTACGCCCCGCGGCTCAGCGCCAGATAGGCTGAGATCGGAGTCTCCAGATCGGCCAGGATCTCCTGATAGACCGGGATCAGGTTTCCGCGCTGCGCGCGCTCGATAAATCCTTGCAGGCTGGGTTTAATCATCTTGGCTTCTCCACGATTTTCATTATTTAACAACCCCTTAAAAAGCAAAAAACCACGGGTTCCTCGGGAACCACGTGGCCTTTGTGACCGGATTGGGCATCCCCTCTATTGCATAGAGCGCCACCAGCCTTTGATCTGGACTGCTTGCAAAACCTGAACTACCGCTTTATCCACCATGCCTATGCGTTTAGCACAGGCCGACGCACGATGTCAATTTCAATGCCCGATCCAGCGGCTCTCACTTCGGCACTCCCCACATTGTGATGGCGGTCGGTATTTGCATCTCGGACGGGTACCCTTTGAGCTGAGTTACTACGTTGTCGCTGTATTGGACCAGATACGAGTTGCAGATTTCCACTCCATCGCTGATTCCACCGGTGAGCCATAGGACATCCTGGTCGTCGATATACATCGATGTGAGCAGCACAAATCCTAAATCGTTCTGGGGCAATGCAACGCTGCTCCAAACGCCTTGCTGTTTATGAAGTAAAACACCGGATGTCGGGTACTCGAGGTCTGCAAGGGATGAGAGCCCGAACGCTACCAGCTCGCCGTCGAGCTCGCCGATATCGAGTATCCGCCAACTATCCGAGATCTGCGGCAGGCTTTCCTGCACCCAGCCATCGCCAGTCTTATGAATGATAAATCCCGGCATGGCGATCATTTCGTCCTCGGGTATCCTGCTGCAGTTGCCGCCGGTGACCCAGATCTCGCCGTTGATCTCCCTGATCCGATGCGCACAGCGATAGTCTCGGTCTCCGATCACCGAAATGTCCTCAACAATCCATTCGTCGTCCACCCGATGCATAACAAACGGCGCAGGATTATTAATTTCCGTTGAGTAGTGCCAGCCGGCAAGCCACAGATCGCCGTTTGAATCGAAATAGACATCTCGGACCGTTGCACAAATATCGAGAAACGCTATCGTTTCGGTCCAATCTCCACTGCCCTGCTTGTCATAATACGTCGGATAAGCAACTTCCGAACCCAAGCCTGCGACAAAATGATCCTGGCCCCAATTATCAACGGAAGTTATCGTCATGTGCGTTAAATCGTTTAATAATCCCGCTTGCCAAGAGCCATGATCGTATTCCCAAATTGTCGGATGTCCTTCCCACGCCGGTTCAGTCGTACTTTTTACAATCGCTACATTCCCCCAACCAACCAAAATCGCCTTGCCCTCGTCATAATAGATCATGTCGCGTGTGTAGAATCCATCCAGCCTCTCGTTCTCAAAATATTTGTAATCATCGCCATCCCATCTCGCAAATAGATTTATATTTTGATAGACCGATGTTTCGTCAAAACGGAAGATTGTGAAAAGCATTCCCTGGTAATTCTCCAGGTCATCGTCATCGTCATCGTCGTCGTCATCATCGTCGTCGTCATCGTCGTCGTCATCATCGTCGTCGTCATCGTCGTCGTCATCGTCGTCATCGATTGAATCATCGTCTTCACTATCGTCAGCGCGATTATCGTCGTCATCATCGCTTTCGCAGGCGACGAAGCAGAGCATGATAATCATGGACAAGATAAGTGCGAACCAGAAAACTCTCGCTCTTGATCTAAGCATATCTCGTCCAATCTTTTTTATTGTGATCCCCAGTGATCGATATAATTGACCACATATTCCGTCGATGGATACCCCATGTGTTGGGTGATGGCTTCGGTATCATAGCTTGTTAAATATGAATTAAAACTGTACGGACCGATCGGGCATATCGCCCCGCCGATCCAAGCGATTTGGTTTTGATCAACGTACAAACTTGTCAGATACTGATAGTCATCTTCACTGTTCTGCGGAAGGGTCGCGTTTTGCCAAACTCCGTCCCGTTTATGAAGTAGAACTCCGTTGCAGGCGAGATTATAAAAGTTGATCCCGAAAGCTATCAGCTCATCGCCGATTTTCCGTATATCGAGCACGCGCCAGCTATCCGAAACCTCTGGCAGGTCTTCCTTTATCCACCCCCCGGCGCTTTGTTGTAAGATGAATCCCGCCTGGTTATCCGGTATATGTCCAGGTTCATAATAGTTACAGTTTCCACCAACCAACCAGATGGTGTCATCGATTTCCCTCATTTTATACAAGCTCATATTATATAAATCGCCGATAACCGATAGGTCTTCAAGAACGAAGCCCTCTGCGGTTTTCTCGGCAAACAGCGGTTCCCACTGCCCGAAAGTACCATAGTTTTTGAGATAGACGCCCGCGATATGCAATGTGCCGTCGTCTTCGAGATAGACATCGTATACCGACGGCATGTAGATTTCATCGGAAATTTCGTTATCAACCCATGTGCCCCCGTCAGCCAACTCATAGTAATGGCCAGGGTGGAGCAAATCGTCTGCGATGCCGACCACGCAGTGGTCTTCGTCCAGACAGTCGATGCAACGTGCGTCATTTTGATCAAGAGTAATACAATTGATTGTTCCTTCCTGGAACGTACATATTTTACCGTTGGTGCTTTTTCCAAAAGGCCAACCTCCGACCAAGTAGGCTTTATTGAAATCAGAAAAATACTGGATGTCGCGAAGATAAATACCATCTAATTGTATATCGGGAAAGAGGGACCAACCCTGCCTGGTGTATTTGGCAAAATGGGTTCGATAATCATCCTGATCGTAGAGAGCAAACAGCGTTCCCGAATAATCAGCCAATTGTTCTTCATCGTCGTCATCGTCGTCATCATCGTCAATATCATCATCGATTGAATCATCGTCGTTGGCATCGTGAGAATCATAGTCGTCGTCGTCATCGTCGTCAATATCATCATTGATTGAATCATCGTCGTTGGCATCGTCAGTGTCGCAGGCGACGAAGCAGAGCATGAATGCCAAGCCTAGAACTATATAGTGCATTTTGAATCTTGATTTAATCACGACAGATATCCTCCCGATACGCATAAAATACTATAAGCAGCATCTTTTTGTCAACAGATTGACTTGGAGAGTCGTTTCCCATGACTGCTGGGCACAGCACCAAATAATGCCAACATATTACTAAAGCACAAATATGAAGCGCAACAACATTAAAGTACAGAAATATATTAAAAAAGCCGCTGGCAATACACGGAGTCCTGAAAATAAAGACCAATTATAACAGCATGTTAAAAGTTTTATTACGAATTGGCTGGTCACTTGTAAATACGAACCACAACGGTTTTTCGGGACATGCGGCACAGGACAGGGCCGCCTCGCCGTGGCCGACGTGCTCGACGCGGTGAAGATCTCGCGTCCCTACAAAGACCAGGAGCCGCTACGCGTGGCCGCGGGCGTGATTCACAAGCAGGCGGGCACCACCCTCGATCCGCAGCTGGTCAAGCTGTTCCTGGAGCAGGTCGTACTGATCAGGCCCGAGGAGATCGGCTGAACCGGGATTACTCGTCTTCTTACGTCGGCCTCCGAGCCTCACAGAAAAATTATTACAGTTGGTGTTAGCTTGGAGCGGTAGACCCGGACACATACAACGCAGATACGAACCTCCTCAAGTGCGCGGCGTCTGCCACAGGTGCGTTGGGAGGGTATCAAACCAGGTAAAAAGGGGGAGCCCCATGTCAAAGAAGCTGACCCACAACGTCGGTGCGCCGGTCGTCGACAATCAAAACGTGATCACCGCCGGACCGCGCGGACCGATGCTGCTGCAGGACGTTTGGTTCCTGGAGAAGCTCGCGCACTTTGACCGCGAGGTGATCCCCGAGCGCCGCATGCACGCCAAGGGCTCCGGCGCGTTCGGCACTTTCACCGTCACCCACGACATCACCAAATACACCAAGGCCAAGATCTTCTCGGAGGTCGGCAAGCAAACCGAGCTGTTCGTGCGGTTTTCCACCGTGGCCGGCGAGCGTGGGGCGGCCGATGCGGAGCGCGACATCCGCGGCTTTGCCATCAAGTTCTACACTGAGGAAGGCAACTGGGATCTGGTGGGCAACAACACGCCCGTGTTCTTTCTCAAGGATCCGCTCAAGTTCCCGGATCTGAACCATGCGGTTAAGCGCGACCCTCAGACCAATCTGCGCAGCGCCCGCAACAACTGGGACTTCTGGAGCTCGCTGCCCGAGTCGCTGCACCAGGTGACGATCACCATGAGCGACCGGGGCATCCCATACTCCTATCGACACATGAACGGCTACGGCAGCCACACCTACAGCCTGCTCAACGCCGGGGGCGAACGCTTCTGGATCAAGTTCCACCTAAAGACCGAGCAGGGAATCAAGAACCTGACCGACGCCCAGGCCGCAGAGGTCGTCGGCAAATGCCGCGAGAGCAACCAGCGCGATCTGTTCGGGAGCATCGAGCAGGGCGACTTTTCCAGGTGGAGGATGAAAATTCAGGTCGTGCCCGAGAAGGCGGCCGCGGACTTCCCGTTCAACCCGTTCGACCTGACCAAGGTCTGGCCGCACGGCGACTACCCGCTGATCGATGTGGGCGTGCTCGAGCTGAACAAGAATCCGGAGAACTACTTCGCCGATGTGGAGCAGGCGGCCTTCAACCCGGCCAACATCGTGCCCGGCATCGGATTCTCGCCCGATAAAATGCTACAGGGACGGCTGTTCTCCTACGGCGACGCCCAACGCTATCGGCTGGGCGTAAACCACCACCTGATTCCGGTCAACCGCGCCCGCTGTCCGGTCAATACTTTTCACCGTGACGGGATGATGCGCGTGGACGACAACAGCGGCGCAACCCTGGGCTACGAGCCCAACAGCTACGGCCAGTGGCAGGAACAGCCCGAGTTCCGCGAGCCGCCGCTGGCCCTGGAGGGCGTGGCCGATCATTGGAATCACCGCGAGGATGACGACGATTATTACTCCCAGCCGGGCAATCTGTTTCGGATGATGAATCCCGAACAGCAGCAGGCGTTGTTCGACAACACCGCCCGCGCCATGGGCGACGCTCCCCAGGAGATTAAGGCCCGGCACATCGGCAACTGCGCCAAGGCCGACCCGGCTTACGGTGCGGGCGTGGCCAAGGCGCTGGGCATCGCGTTAAGCGAGGTGTCGTCGAAATAGAAAAATGCGGACCCGACCGAAGATGGTCGGGCCCTGATTATCTTGGGGAAGGGCTTATTTAGCGGCCGTTGTTTTTCGCGCCGCGTTCGCTGCGGTCGCCACGGTCACCGCGTCCGCCGCGTCCCTGCTGACCCTGATTGCCGCGCGCGTCACGATTGTGCCGACCGCGCGTCATCTGTTGCAGCTTGTCCATTGTCTGCTTGCCCACGATCTGCCGGGCATCGAGCTGGGAGTTGATCTTGATCAGCTGCATCTGTCCTTGCAGATCGCTGATCTGACTCACTTTGGTCTCGATCGCCTTGCGGTCCGGGTTGTCCGCGTCGAGCAGCGCCTCCAGGTCGATGCGCGTCACCTCAAGCTTGGAGTGCAACGGCGCCATCTGGCGCCGCATCTCGCGGTTGATCTCCTGAAGCTGCGCTACCTGCTCCTGGGTGATGTTCAGCTCAGCGAGCAGCTGCGGATTGTCCAGCGCAGCTTGGCATACGGGATTGCGATGCTGCTGGGCCAGGGCGTTTCCCGACCAGAGCGCGATAGCGACCACCGCGACCACGACGATCATCGGAATTAACGATTTGCGATTACGGATCATCTTGTGAAACCTCCTTCGTGCGTCCTTTGCTAAGACACGGCCGCGAGGCGATTAGTTAAATGGACGCGCGCCCGTTTCGTTGACGAAGCCGCGCGAATATTCCAGGCTACAGTTCGACCCGGCCCTGTGTGGGCCGTCTTGCGGGGGATGATCGAAACTTGATGCGCTACATTCTCAGGCGGCTGCTGCTGGCTGTGCCCACGGTGCTCGGCGTGTCGACCCTCGTGTTTTTCTTTGTGCACATGATCCCGGGCGACCCGGTGGAGGTGATGCTCGGCGAGACCGCCCAGGCTGTGGATAAAGAGCAGCTGCGGCAGCAGCTGGGCCTGGACCGGCCGTTGGGCGAACAGTACGTCGCGTTCTTGGGCGGCCTGGCGCACCTCGATCTGGGCGAGTCGTTCTTCTACCGCGAGCCGGTGCTGCCGCAGTTCGACGGGCTGCGGCTGGTCAACGGCGGCGTTGTGCTCACGCGCTTCGGCCCGACCCTCGAGCTGGCTTTGGTCTCGCTGCTGATCGCGCTATTAATCGCGCTGCCCTCGGGGATCCTCGCCGCGTCGCGTCAGGGGAGCGTCGTGGACCAGGCCTCAATGACCATCAGTCTGCTGGGCGTGAGCATGCCGGTGTTCTGGATGGGGCCGCTGCTGATTTTGGCGTTCTCGATCTGGCTGCCGCTGTTTCCGCCCAGCGGGCGCGGCCAGCCGCTGTCGATCGTGCTCCCCGCCGTAACCCTGGGCGTACATTTGGCCGCGATGCTCTCGCGCATGACGCGTAGCGCAGTGCTCGAGGTGATCGGCGAGGACTACGTGATCGCGGCGCGCGCGCGGGGCATGCCCGAGTGGCTGGTAATGCTCAAGCACGTGATGCGCAACGCGGCGATTCCGATCCTGACCGTAATCGG
>JAVCCG010000083.1 GCA_030765605.1 Candidatus Alcyoniella australis | reverse complement strand
CTGGTTGCAGGTTTTTTTACAACAGCGTTGTAAGAAGTTCCTCGGAGGTTATCCAAAGAGGGCCGGAAGTTCATGCCTGACCCAGGCCCTTCTCGAACTCCTCCGGGTACCACCACCAGTGATCCCGTGGGTAGCTCTTCCTGACAGACTGGATGTTATCGATGACCCACTTGAAGTCGATGATCCGATGGAGACCCTGGGCGTAGGCCCGGCGCAACTCGGCAAACTCTGCGGGGTGAGTCTTCTCCGAGGCGTCGCCGGCCTCAACCAGACCGGAAAGAGCTTGCAAGGTCGGCACCACGTCGATCCCGTCCTCGCGCCAATCGGCAAAGGCCAGCCTGAACCGCTCATAATGAGGAGCAAAAGCTATTCTACGAGGCATAACGTTTTTCTCCTTTGGCTGTCGAACGCCTTTCTGATGCCGCCCGGATGCTCGAAACAGCCCTTGACCGAGTATCCCTGGGTCACGGTCATGTGATCGGTTTCCTTTGAGTAGAACACCGTTTGGACCCTAGGCACTGCATTCTTCCGGTTCGAGCGATAGACCTGCGCCAAGACCCGATCACCGGTGGCCACCGTGCGCTGCGCGGTCCGATGATAGCGGTCGCCATCGCGGCCCAGCGGCCCGCCGTGCTTGGTCAAGTCCTGTTTGAAGTCGCGTTCATTGTATATCAAAGCCTCCTCGCGGGAGCGCTCGCGTAGGCCCTGAATCTTGTATCCCCACTCCCGAGAAGAATATTGATCGAGCAGTTTCCGATCTTCAGCGGAGACATCCTCACCCCATTCCGGGCTGACCGGCTCCTCAAGCTCTTTTATTACCGGGATCGTCGTACAGTAGCAACGGCCGTGGTAGGGAGGGCCCGCCACACCTGCGGGCAAGTCCTTGGTGCGCACGCCGAGAGGTTTGGAGTGCCAACTCTGGGCGGCCTTGAGGTCGGCCACCGACTTGGCGGCCATAATCGAATCCCTTTGCTCGGCCAGCGCGCGGACCGAGATGATCCGACCGTCCATGTCAAGGCAGAAGGCACAAGTCGATTCCGACCGCTCGGAGCGCACGCGGATTTCCTCAACGCCGGAACGAATGTATCCCTCGACGCGGCCGATCTCGCGCGTTTTGGCCGAAATGTGATCGGCCATCAGGTCAAGGTGCTCCATCTGCTCGGGCGAAGTGGCAAGTCCGTACACGTTATCTTCCAGGGCGTTGACCAGCTCGCGCCGCGAATAGCCCTTCTCATAATTCGCGCGCAGAGCGTCATCAAAGCCCTTCTTGAGATCGTTGTCCCAGTGATCCCCGACCCAAAACAGATTCTGTTTTCCAATGACCGAGAGCGCGTCCATATCGGTCAGGCCGAAAGCAATATCAACCCCGGCCGACGTGCCCGCTTCCACCAGACCGGCCTTGTACAGCGGAGTGGCCAGGTCGAGAACGGGCTGCTCGATCGTCGCTGCCAGGGGCTGACCGAGCCGCGCCTCCAGACGGCTGAGCACCATCTTGATCTCGGCGCTTTTCGGCTTGCCGGGAAGGGACTCGATTGCGCGCAGCGCATCGGTCAGGGCCTCTCGCTCGGCCTGGCGGTAGGTCTTGGCCAGCAGCTCGCGCAGCTTCCGCTGAGCCGTGGCCGGATTTATTGCAAATACCAAAATGTCGTCCGCCCTGCGGTAGATCTTGAATGCGGTCAGGGGGGTAATGTTCACAGATCTTCCTGGAACATCTTTTCGAGCTTCACGACCTCGGCGCGGGGGATTAAAATTCTTGAACCCATTTTCCCTCCGGGAGCCCGGCCCAGAACCGTCTCAGTTTGCAGCATGTCGTAGAACGTACTTTTAGGGATGTCAAAGTGCTTATAGACCTCGCTGGGGCGATAGTAGTTTTTAACGGGCATGCGATTATGGCCTGGCATGGTCGCCTCCTACTCGCGCGGCGTGGATCTCGCGCAGCTTTGCAGCCTGCCCCGAGGAAAGGCGCCGCTTTCCTCGCACGGTATTTACAAATCGCTGTTCCCAATCGGTGAGTTTGGCCCGGCGCTGGTCGAGCTGCTCGATCAGCTTGGTCTTGGGCTGTTTGCGGGCGAGCATGGCCCGCTGAGCCTCGATGATCTTCTGCGCCTCGGCCACGGTCTGAGGCCAGGGCTTGCCGCACATGCGCTTGTTGAACGAGGCACGCGCCTGTTGTTGCCAGCAGAGGTCCTCGTAATTGTGCTCAATGGTTTGGGCCTGCTCCCTGGTGATCAGCGCGCCGGGATCTCCGCGCTTCCGGCTACGGCGACGGCGCGGAGCACGCTCCTGGCCCAGCCGGTTCAGCACACCCGAGGCCTGGTCACGGGACAAGCTGGAGATTGACCGGCCGCCGGTCTCAGCCTCGACCACATCGCGCAACAGCTCCTCGTCCAGGCCGAGGGCGTGGGCCTTGGCCCATATCGCCCGGAGCTGAGCGGGGGACAACGGATCGGCAGCCCGGTGCGGGTGCGCGTTCATTCCTTGGCTTTCTCGATGACAAAGGTCAGGGGCCGGGGTACGGACTCGTCGCGGAAGAACTCCTCGAGCAGGTGCTTGATCTCGGCCAGGCCCGAGGTCAGCATCGCCCACTCTCCGGCGGTCATGGCAGGGGCCTCCCTTTCGGCCAGAACTGGAGTTCACTTAGATCATCTACAATCGCTAATGTTCGACCGTCTGCGAGACGGATGAACGGGGCGCTCTCTCCGTGCCCGCAGCACGAGTAGGCCGTAGCAATTCCGCCATCATTGAGCGCGGCTACGATGGGGGCGATACATTGATCGATCTGGCAAATACCAGGGGGGCCATCACCCCCAATCGCAAGGACATGTACCCATACCCAAGTGGTAAGCCCTTTCTTACACATCAGAGACCTCGGGCTTTCGCAGCATTTTCAGGGGCACGGTGCTCAGGTCCAGGTCGCCGGGCGTGGGATCATGCGGTTTTGGATATTGGCGTCGGCTGCCGGATGCGGGTCCGCGCTGGTCGAACACGCTGCGTTGCGCGAACTCTGTTTGCTTCCCGGGATTCCACTGCTGCACCGGTCGGTAGTAGCCGACCACGCGCGAGTAGACCTCGCACTTGGCACCGCAGCTCTGTTTGCTCATGGCCGCTCCAGGAGGCGATCGAGCAAGCGGAGCGCGCTCTCAGCTCACCAGAGCACTCCGAGCACGCCAAGGCCCAGCACGGAGTAGAACCCGAAGAACACCAGGCCCTCGGCCATGTTAGCGAGCATCGTCAGCCTCCAGCTTGAGCTGCCCGAGCAG
>JAVCCG010000082.1 GCA_030765605.1 Candidatus Alcyoniella australis | reverse complement strand
GGACAGCTCATCGGCACAGATCGGCGGCCTGGAAGACATTATTCAACTCCAGACAAAGCGCGCCGAGACCGACGCAGTCGAGGTCGACGAGGCCGACCTGAGCGCGTACGACCATCCCGAGCAGCAGATGGAACAGGAGGTCGAGGTCGAGCGGATCGACCTGGAGAGCATGGACGAGACCGTGGAGCGCGATAGCCGGATCGGCATCGAGCTTGAAGATATATACAAGGACGACGCCAAGCTCTGGGCCGAGAAGATGGCCCGCAGGCAGGGCCCGACCACGACCGTGATCCGCGAGAACCTCGAGCGCAAAAACCAAATCAAGATGGCGCTGATTTACCTGACTCCGCTGCTGCTGCTGTTCGTGGTGGTGCTGCTCAGCGGGCCGGCGTTCTTGGAGCAGATGACGCACTCGGGCCGCTGGATCGGCAGGCTCTCGAGCTCGGGCGGCACGACCGTTGAGGTCGAACTGAACCTCAAGCACAAGGGGAACGTGCTCTACGGCGAGATGAGCTTCGAGCCCGTGGGCGGTGCGTTGCCCACGGCCGAGCAGGTGCCGCTGGCGATCAAGCCGTATTACACGGGCGAGCCGATGGCCCTCAGCGCGAGCTTCACTCGCGACAAGGTCAACCTCGGGATCGCCCTGGACCCGTCCGCCCCGCAAGACTTGATAATCTTCGAGCTCGCGGTCTCGGCGGACAATCGCGAGATGAACGGGGCGACGCAAGTCCTCGCCACGTCGGAACTTAACCTAAGCCTCAGGAGGCCCAGGTGAGGCAGATCAGAACTTCGATGATCGTTGCACTGCTGACCGTGGCCATGCTGGCCGCGGGCTGTACGGTCTACAGTCCTATCCAGCGGGTCTACCGGCTGGAGCAGGTCCAAAGCGAACGCGTTGCCACGTCCGACGGAGTCCAGGTCGCTCTGACGACCTACGCCCCGAGCGGACGTTCCCGCGGCACCGCGCTGCTGCTGCCCGACCTGTTTAGCACCAGCCTCGTGTTCGATCTGGATGCTGAACACAGTCTGGCGCGGCACTTGGTGCGCCGCGGCTGGACCGTCGTGACGCTGGACTGGCGCGGCTGTGGCCGCTCGGATCGTCCAGACTGGCATAACGGCGAGCCGTACACCTGGACCGTGGGTCAGATGCTGCAATACGATCTGCCCGCGGCAGTGGCCCACGCTCGGGCCAAGGGTTCCGGGCCGCTGGTGGTCTGGGCTCACGGCCACGCCGGGGTGATCGCCCTGGGTGCGCTGGAGCTCGATCCAAAGTTGGGCGTGGACGCGATGGTGGCACTGGGCGTGCCCGGTAGGCACTACGACTACAACCTGATCCAGCAGGCGCTGGCAGCGCAAGCCGATCGTCTCGATCCGTTCAACGGCGTGGACTGCGCCGCGGCCGCCGGGTTGCGCGCTCCGTTTAAGGGCGAGACCCAGAGCGTGGCCGACATCCTGCTGTTCAACGACGAGCTGTTTCAGCCGCAGGTCAAGGCCGAGTTCGTGCGCAGCGGTTTCACGGTGCAGTCGGTGCTGGTGGCCGACAGCGTGATTCGCTGGTGGAGCAAGGGCGAGCTGATCGTCGAGCTGGACCAGGACGCGCTGAACGTGGGCGCGCGCCTGGGCGAGGTGAGCGTTCCGACCTACATCGCAGCGGGCAAGCTGGATAACTGGGTCACTCCCGGCGAGTCGATCGCGCTGCACGACGGGCTGGGCTCGCAGCAAAAGCTGCTGCGCGTGTTCAGCCAGGCCAACGGCTACCGCGACAATTACGGCCACATGGGGCTGCTGCTGGGGCCCAACGCCCGCGACGAGGTCTGGGACGCCGCGCTGAGATGGCTCGATGAGCTCGAGCTGTGAGCGAGCAGTCTTCAGGCTGAGTACGGCGCTGCTGGCGCTGCTCGTGCTCGTCGGCTGCTCCTATATCCGCACTGACCACGACGCGCTCTTGCGGCCGCAAACCGACGACGGCGTGACGCTGCTGCTACGGCACTACGCGCCGCAAAATCCCGATCCCCAAAAATCGCCCGTGCTGCTGGTCCACGGCATGGGCGCCAGCGGGCTGAATTTTGCGCTGCCCGGCCGCAGCCTGGCCGAGTATCTGCGCGACCGCGGTTACAATTGTTTTGTGGCGGAGCTGCGCGGCGACCGGTTGAGCGAGCCGGCCCCGGGCAAGGGGCGCTACGATTTCAACCTCGACGACCACATCCTGCGCGACATGCCCGCGCTGGTCGAGGCAATTCGGGAACGTACCGGCGCCGAGCAGATCAACATGATCGGCCATTCGATGGGCGGCGTGATCATCGGCTGCTACCTGGCGTACTTCGGCGACGAACGCGCCCGTAGCGTGGTGATCGTGGCCAGCCCGTTTGCCTACCGCAGGAACACACTCGTCTACCAGTGGGCGGCGCGCCACTTGCGGCTGCTGCAGCGCCTGCCGACTTTTCCCATGGCAGGCCCGATGCCGTGGCTGGCGCGGGTGCTGGAGTCCACGGACAGCCTGATCGAACTGTTTCTTTACAACCCGCAGAACATCGACGGCCCGACGTTGCGCGCTTTTTCCCGCGGCGGGCTCAGCGCCACACCGGCCAAGGTGCTCTCGCAGTTCGCGCAGAACATGGCCGACGGATCGAACACCAGTTGGGACCGCAGCTTCGACTACTCGGCGCGGCTGGCCGGACTCACGGTCCCCTCGCTGTGGATCGCGGGCAAACGCGACGAGATCGTGCAGCCGGTCAACGTGCGGCTGAGTTACGAGCTGGCCGGAGGCGAAGATAAATCGTACGTGCTGGCCGGACGGGCCAATGGTTTCAGCGTGGACTACGGTCACGGCGATCTGATTTTGGGCGACAGCGCGCCGCGCGAGATCTACCCGCTGATCGAGGGCTGGATGGCGCGGAGACAGCGTTGATCCTGGTCGGGACCAGTGGCTTCAGCTACGAGGACTGGCGCGGCAACTTCTATCCCGAGTCGCTTCCCAAGACCGAATTCCTCTCCTTTTACTCGCAGCACTTCAACGCCTGCGAGATCAACTACACCTACTACGCCATGCCCGCGGCGCGCACCATGGAGTCGCTGGTGCGCAAATCCGCGGGCGCGGTGACCTTCGTGGTCAAGGCCCACCGCAGCATGACCCACGAGGGCACGGCCGACGACGCGGCCCTGGCCGGGTTCGACGCGGCGCTCGAGCCGTTGCGCGCGGCCGGAGTGCTCGGCGGGCTGCTGTTGCAGTTCCCCTGGAGCTTTCGGCCCAAAGCGCAATCGCGCCAACACGTGGAGCGTTTGGCCCAAAGGCTCAAGGGCAACGATCTTATAGTCGAGCTGCGCAACGCCGAGTGGATCGAGCCGCCGACCTTCCAATGGCTGCGCGATCTGGGGCTGGGCTTTTGTTGCGTGGACGAGCCGAAGCTCAAGGGGCTGGTGCCGCCCACGGCCGAGGCCACCTCCAACGTGGGCTACGTGCGCTTTCACGGACGCAACGCCCGCAAGTGGTGGAAGCACGAACGGCCCGAGGAGCGCTACGACTACCTTTATAAAAAAGCGCAACTCAGTGAGTGGGTGCCCAAGATTAAAAAATTGGAGAGCAAGACCGACCGCACCTTGGTCTTTACCAACAATCACTACGAGGCCAAGGCGGTGCAGAACGCCAAGATG
>JAVCCG010000081.1 GCA_030765605.1 Candidatus Alcyoniella australis | reverse complement strand
GTGCAGGTTGTTGTAGCTGCCCTCCATGCGCAGGGTCATCTGCAGCCAATCGCCGTGCGCTGTATTGCAGGCGACCTGGGTCAGCACGCCGGCGTCCAGCGGCCAGATCAGCTCCAGCGCGTTGTAGCGCCGCATACCCAGATAGACCAACGCCGTTGCCAGCAACACGGCGATTACGATCGCCGTTGCGAGATGTCTGCGCGACGTGTTCATCAATGTGTAAATCTCTCATGGCTGAGCCTGGTAATCCAGCATCCTTTGATCGTTTGACAAGCGCGGGCTACCTGCTAACTTTGGGGCGATGTCACGCCCATACCTCGCCCTGTTGATCCTGGTCCTTACGCTGCTGCTGCCCGCGTCCGACGCAATGCTCGCCGCAGGGCCCTGTCCGCCGGAGATGGTCTACATCAGCGGCGGCACGGCCTGGATCGGCAGCGACGATCCGCAGCGGACCTGGGCGCGGCCGCGACGCCAGGTCCAGCTCGAGCCGTACTGCATCGACCGCTATGAATACCCCAACGTGCGCGGCCGACAGCCGATGATTTTGGTCAGCTGGACCCAGGCCGACGGCATCTGCCGCTCGCTGGGCAAGCGGCTGTGCCTCGAGGACGAATGGATGCGCGCCTGCAGCGGGCCCGAGGGGTGGCTCTACCCCTACGGCGACGAGCAGGAGCCGGGGCGCTGCGCCACGGAGCTCGAGTTCGGCACGCGCAACTTCCCGCCAGCGGGTTCGCACCCCGATTGCCGCACGGCCGAGGGGGTCTACGACATGGACGGCTCGGTCAGCGAGTGGGTGGCCGATCTCTACGAGGGCGTGCCGCACGACGCCTGGGAACGCCGCGTGGTACGCGGTTCCACGGGCTGGAGCTCCGACTGGTACGGCCAGGACTGCACCAGCCGCCACTTTCACGAGAAGTGGAACGACACCTTCGGCGACGATGGTTTCCGCTGCTGCCGCGACGTTGCCGCGGAGTCGGCACCCTGAGCAGCAATTGGCTGAATTGGGCGCTGAGCGCCACACGCGGGCTGCGCGATGGGATCGACTCGCGGCCGCAGTCGCCAAGCTACGGTTGCGCTGATCCCGAATTCTGGCGCGAGCGCCGCAGGGGGATGTGCAACGCGGCGACCCAGGGTGCGGCCCTGCCCCTGGCTCAGATGGCGCTCTACGACGGGCCGCAAGATTTTCAGGTCGACGAAGAGGAACGCCGCGAGCTGCTCGCGCTGAGCATGGCGGCCCTGCGTTACGGACTGGGCCTGGTGGCGCGCGACGGCTCGATCCCGAGCCGTTGCGCTGCGGAGCGTTCGCCGCTGACCACGGCGTTGGCCGCCGCGCCGCTGTTCGAGGCCGCCTGCCTGCTGCACGAGCATTTGGACGCCGAGCTGCAACGCGAAGTCGAGCGCGCGAGTATGCGTTGCAGCGGATTCATGGTGCGCTTCAACGAGCCGCGGATCTCGACCTTTAACGGGCTGCTCGCCGCGTGGGTCGTGGACCGCGCGGCCAAGGCCGGACGTCTGCCCAGCCTGCACCTCAAGGCGCGCGATATGCTCGAACGCTCATTGGAACCCTCCGGGTTCGGCGGTCGGCTGATGGTCGAGGGCAACGGCCGCGATCCCGCGATGGCCGCAGCCTGTTTGGGAATCCTGGCGCGCTTTGGCAACGGCGAGATCCCCCGGTCGTTGCGCCGACGCTGCCGTAGCCTGGCCCAGCAGCTCGCCGAGCTGACGATGCCCGGCGGGCCGTTGGCCGGCGGTTGCGGATCGGCCTTCGGCGGCCTGGCCCTGCCCTTCGGCGCGGCCTGCCTCGGCGTGGACCTCGCCCACCACGGCGGCCTGGACCAGGCGCAGCGCTGGCATCCGCTGAGCGCGGCCTGGATCTGCTCCGACCTGTGGCACGCCGCCGTGCGCGGCCTGGCCCAGGGCGAACCGTCCGCAGAGCACGGACACGTCCCGTTCATCCTGGCCCAACATCAAGCCCACGGCCTGCGCGGCCTGGCCGATCCCGAGCGCGGGCTGTGCTTCGGCCTGAGCTTCGGCGACGGCGCAAACATCGTGCTCGACGAGGGAGTGTTGGTCGAGGTCAAAGGGCTGGGCCTGTGCGCTACGGGCATGCCCGATGCCGGCCTGCGCTACCGGCTGGACCAGGGGCGCTGGCAGTGCAACGGCGCGAGCAAGCTCTTACGCGACCCGCGTTTCCAGCGGCCGCTACCCTATTGGTCAAGGCTGAACAGCGACCTGGCCTACCAGGTCTATCGACGACGTAGCGACCGTTTGCAACGCCCTCCGCTGGGACCGGTTGAGTTCCGCCGCGAGCTGCGTTTCAACGAACGAAGCGTGATCTGTGTGGACGAGCTGCGCTACCAGATCGACCTGCCGATCGTCTCGATTAAAATCGGCGGGCCGCTTCCATATGTCGAGCGGCTGTTCGGCCTGTCCCGGGCCGCGGCCCTGCCCGGATCAGTGGCCGTCCCGCCCGAAGACGTGGCGCGGCTGATGCGCGAGGGTAGGCTGCGAATTACCCGTGAGCTGGGCGAGCAGGGACTGACCAGCGTAACCTTCGATTGAGCACGAGATGAGCGTGGAATTGACGGACAGGCCGGGATTCAAACAACGCACGGCGCGGCTGCTGGTCACGCTGCTGTTGTTCATCGGGGCCATTATTCCGCTGCTGCTGTTGGCCAAAATCGTACAGCTCGGCCTGACCAACAGCCGCGGCATGTTGATAATGTGGTTCAATAGTGGCGTGGCAACGTTGCTGGTGTTGCCCGCGCCGCTGGCCGTGGTAATCGCCTTTTTAGTGTTGCGCGCGTTCCGCAAACCCGGACGCGCGCCCAAGCTCGAGCTTTGCGAGTCGGCGCTGATCTGCCTGGCGCTGGCGCTGTGCGGGAAGCACTTCCTCGAGTTCGCATCGTGGTGGCGGCTGGCGCTGTGGTGCGCATGCTGCGCCGCGCCGATCTACATCAACTCCCGTAGCGCGATGAACTACCTACCGCAGCGCGAACGGCCGCGGCTACGAGCCTGGGCGTTTGCGCTCACTCCGTTGTGGTCGCTGTTCTTTCCGCGACCGCTGTGGGGCTACATTGGTTCGCGTCAAGGCAAACAAGTCGGTAAAGCCGGGGAAGCGTTCGGCGCGCTATTGGCGCTGGCGCTGGTGCCCTGCGTGGCCCTGCCGATGTTCTTCCCTTTGTCACAGGGCCCGCGCCCCGGACCGGGAGTGACCCGACTGCTGCCCGGCAGCTTTTACATGATCGAACGCGATCCGCAACAGGGCACGCTGTTCGTCACCAGCCCCTCCGAGGCCCAGCTGGTGCGGATCGACCCTGACGTGCCCGAGCAACGCCAGGTGGCGCAGGTCCCGACCAACGAACTGCAAACCGTGACATTAAATCCCGACGCGCGCGAGCTGCTGTACTACTGCCGGATGCACGGCTGCGCTGATGAACGCCGACCGGGC
>JAVCCG010000080.1 GCA_030765605.1 Candidatus Alcyoniella australis | reverse complement strand
GCCCCTCGAGGTGAGCGAGGCCGGAGTCGGTGACTTTGGTAGAGGACAGGTCCAGCACTCGCAGCTCCTTGAGCCCTGCGATGTGAGCGAGGCCGGTGTCGGTGACCTGGGTATCACCCAGGTACAGCACGCGCAGCTCCTTGAGCCCCTCGAGGTGAACGAGGCCGGAGTCGGTGACCTGGGTATTCCGCAGTTTCAGCTCGCGCAGCTCCTTGAGCCCCTCGAGGTGAACGAGGCCGGTGTCGGTGACTTTGGTGCGTATTAGGGACAGCCCACGCAGCTCCTTGAGCCCTGCGATGTGAGCGAGGCCGGTGTCGGTGACTTGGGTGCCTGTTAGGTACAGCAATCGCAGCTCCTTGAACCCCTCGAGGTGAGCGAGGCCGGAGTCGGTGAATTCGGTTAGCCCCAGGTCCAGCACGCGCAGCTCCTTGAGCCCCTCGAGGTGAGCGAGGCCGGAGTCGGTGACTTTGGTTACGGACAGGTGCAGCACTCGCAGCTCCTTGAGCCCCTCGAGGTGAGCGAGGCCGGTGTCGGTGACTTTGGTGTCGGACAGGTTCAGCCACCACAGCTCCTTGAGCCCCTCGAGGTGAGCGAGGCCGGTGTCGGTGACTTTGGTGCGGGACAGGCTCAGCCATCGCAGTTCCTTGAAGTTTGAGAGCACGTCCAAGGCATTATCGTCAGCTTTGGCCAATTCCAAATAGAGCTCCTTGGCATCCAATCGTTGCAGAAAGAACTCAAGCCCCTCCGTGGAAAAACCCTCGTCGCTGATGCCGATCCACATCCGGCCCGACGAGCGGGCCTGCAAAGCCTCGAGCACCTCGGCATTGCAAAGGATCGAGAGATCAGCGCGCACACTCGAGGCCGCTTCAGGGTGCGCCCTCAGTACCTCCATTGTCTTTTCAATGGACTGCCCTACCAAGTCCAAGCCGACTGCCTTGCCGTCAAGGTAAGCTACGCTGCCAGCGGCATCGACTTCGTGTTTATACCGACTGAATTTCTCGGCCTCAGAGGACGGCATTAAAATTCTGACGTTTGCTATGATAAATATAGGCGAATAATAAACCTCGTTTTTTTTACATCCTGCCGCGGCTGTAAGAAGTGCGGGAAATATCAGAAGCCAAGCGATGCGAAAGATTCTTTTTTTCACGGTCTTCCCCAGTAAGACAAATAGCTGAGCCGTTGCATAGGGTCATCCGATCCGCGGCTGACGCGAGAATCGAGGCGCAGAGAAAACGAGGAACAAAGATTGTTCCTGCGAACCCTTTAAACAGGTATTCCCCATATCAACCGCTGAAACGGGGTATTTCAGGTTCCGTTTGTGACAAAGATCAGCTCGATAGCACCGAGCGCTTTTAATTTATATTCGTGATGACTGAGATATATTATAGTCCCCGGGGTCTGTTGTCAATTGAAATCGAAGGAGTTCGGGGGACATCATACCTAACTATTGTCAGCCAATTCACAACAAATTCACCGTGCGAGAGTAGATTCTTCGGCCCAGGGACTCAGGATGACAAATTACGTACGATATCAACGAGATATAACGCTGCAAGTCGCACGCGAGCCGTCATCCTGAACGAAGTGAAGGATCTACGTCGGTAACGCAGCATTTTATCCACCTGGTTAACTGGTATAGGCAGATATCTATCGTGCAATACTAAATAAAGAGCTGGGAAACAATAGTTTCTCTATCCCTATAACTCACCCGGAAGGCCAGCTTGAGAATATATCCGTTCGTTTTTTTCCTCTCAAGGCTCTTTCCTGTAGCTTGCTCCCGCGCCAGCCAAACGAGTATACGACGATCCCTTTGTAAATCACAGAGCCGGAGGGCGAAAAGTGGGTTTCCTCCACTTCGATAGCATTGGGGCCTTGTTCCATCTCGATGATTCTCAAGGCTTTCGCTTTACCCACTAGTACATTGCCCACGTATGCTTCGGCCGAGCTCGCGATGCCAATCACAGCCCACACCGGGTCACCGCCTTGATAGCCGTAATGAATTTGCACTGGGCCGCTTGGTGTTTTGACTTCCCCTCTTTCAGAGTCAGGCTGAATTTGCACTGGGCCGCTTAGTGTTTTGACTTCCCCTCTTTCAGAGTCAGGCTGACATCCAAGCAGCAATGCGATCAACATCAAACATGTAACTAGTTTTATCCTCATGTTAAATCCCCCCGGACAAAGTGGTGGCCGATATCAACCGAACGCTTTGGGCCTTTGGCTGGTGAACAGCATTCCGGATTGGTCGGAAACGTCCGGGTATACAATTGTTCCCTGTTGCGCATCGATGGCCCTGATGAAATAATCTTGGTAACGATGTGGCATCAACCAGAGCGGAGCTTTTCTTCCATCGATGATTCTCATATTCAAAATGAAGATCCCCGTACTACCGAACATGCCCCCGCCGGAAATGACATAACCGCCGTTTTCTTCAGCAATTTGAGTCGCAACATCGCTGTCCGTCATACTCTCAGCGGGGGGCAGGGGAACTTGGAACCATGCCTGTGGAAAAGATATTACGGAAGATGTCTGTATCACATGTTCACCTGCCGTGATCATATCTTCTGTGATCTTATAGTTATATGAAGAATGGCATACTATCCAAGCATGAACCATTAAGCTCAGCGACTCTCCGCCTGTGAAAATGATTTCTACATTGTCCGCGATTAATCCCGTGCAGGCTCCATATTTTCCCTTAAGACAAGATTCATCAAACTGCCAGGCTGTAAAAGCCGTTATTGTGGGTTGCTTGTCCTCCCCGGTACCAGCTTCTTTCTTTCGCCGGATGGAAGATTCGTTCGAGCCCTTCTCTCTTTCTCCCTTAATGAATCTCTTTCCCCAAAGTCCCATGGCCGCCTCACAGCGAAAGGAGTGTAGGATCAACCGATTTTGTTATCGTGTGATCCATTGCTTTGCCAACGCCCGCACCCTGCTTGGGCGTAAATCAACGGGGCTGCTGGTGCAAAGGGTGCCTAGATGGTTTATTCAGTCTCGATTTTTTGTTCTTGGCGACTACGACATACACCTGGGGTCCCTAGCTGTCAAGTGTAATTACATTTTTCTCAAGCGCCTTTTTTTATCGGGGATTGACAGGATCATCGATAATTACAGGGACACGCTACATTGTTTTTATGAACTTATAAGATTGTGTGTGTTCGATGCTCGATAACATTGGGGCCGCATAAGTCCAATGGCATTTGACACACCTCCCCGCTCCCTGGTAAAATATATAGGTGCTCATTGAAAACTAAATCTCGGACGGCGAAATAAAAATTACGCCTGAAGTCGGCTAGTTGACATAATGTTTTTCCGATTTTTTCATGCGATTATTTCGTATTAGATTCGGCAACTTACAGACCTGCGAAAACTCAACCTATGCGATCAACTAAGCCCTGTCGTACTCAGGCGAAATTACAGGGAAATCGCGGTTTTTTTCGAAAGATTATCGCATGCGTGGGGTTTCAAGATTACCCTGATTAATCAAGACTTTACGCGCCAGAGAAAACCAGTATATGAACATCGCATGGAGCCAAATCGCGATTACCAGGTAATATCAACGACTATACGCGCTTCGTAACCTATACGAAATCTGTGATTTGAAATCCCAATTCGCATGCAAGTCCTAAAGTATTTTACCAGGGACGGGGGCGCAACTAGTTGTTTAGCAACGGTTATCAGCGTATAAAACGGCGGAAACGACAGGTAAAGCATTACTTGACATTGTCGCGCATACTTCTTGATAAACAGTCGAAACTGCCTTTGATCGCAAATCGGCCCGCGGCGGGTGGTTCAGGCGGTTTGGGTCTTGCTCAGCTCGAACACGCAGCGCGATGCGCCCATGGACTTGCACTCGACCTCCACGGCGGTCAGCTCCTGTCCCGAGATGGTGCTGGCGTAGCCCGAGACGATGCCCGCGTAGAAATGGCAGGTCGGCCGGTCCGCCGGTCCGAGCCAGCGCGCCTCCTGGGAGTTGGTCAGCATCACCTTCAGCGGGTAGGCCGAGAAGTCGAAATCCAGGTGGCCCCAGCCCCCCTCGTCGGTGATCAGCCGCGACATCATCCGCATCACATGGCCGAAGAACTCGGCCATCTGCGGGTCGGCCTGGACCTCGTCGATCACCCGGCTGTTGAAGATCAGCGGCGCCAGCACCGCCGGCGCCCAGCGGCCGTGCTCCAGCGCCTGCCCGACCTCCCAGCGGCACAGCCGTTGACCCATGCTGTACAGCGCGCGGTTCTTGGCCTCCTCGTCCAGCGCCTCGCCCAGGGTGGTGTGCAGCAGCTCGATGAGCTTGGACCCGGCCATGATCTCCTCAACGCCGCCAATGCCGATCCGCCCGTTGCGCAGGTCAACGTCGTGGAGCTCAAAGGCCGTGGCGCCCATGAACGCCCGGACAAATACCATCATCTTTTTCGAGATGATCGGCGCGTTGGCGATCGGCCGCAGCAGCAGCCTGACCAACAGCGGATGGCGCTGTAAAAACGCCATCAGGCGGCCCAATAGCTTGATCTTCGTGGAGTCGGATAACATGATCGGCCTCCAATGCGATGCTGAAAATCTTCGTTAGACTATGACAAACGGCACCCAAAAAAAAGGCCGCTCTTACGAGCGGCCAAGCCACGGAAAGAGTTCCCAATATTGTCAAGCCCACGGGATCAGACGCCCCGCAGGATGACCTCCGTAATGTAGCTGCGCGCTATTCCGGCAAAGCGTTCGAGCTCGGCGTTGGGGTAAGGCTCGAGATCGTGTAACGACGGGTCGAGCGTGACCTGCGGCCGGAACTGCTGCAGTGCGTAGAGTTTGGCGCCCTCGATGCGACGGGCGATGCTCTCGATCTGTGGTGCGCCGATCAGCCCGGGTATCACCGAGGTGCGAAACTCGTAGTGTCCGTCCCATTGCATCAGCAGGTCGATGCTCTGCTCGATCTTGCTCAGGTCGACCAGCTTGCCCGCGGCCTTGTTGTAGATCTCCAGCGGCGCCTTGAAGTCCATTGCCACGTAGTCGGCCAGGCCGTTATCAAGAATCTCAGCGAGAATCTTCGGGTGATGGCCGTTGGTGTCGACCTTGATTTTGAGATCCATCGCACGCAGCTTGGCAATAAACTCTGGCAGCTCGCGATGGATCATCGGCTCGCCGCCGGTGATGCAGACCGCGTCGATAAAGCCTTTGCGCCGTTCGAGCATCTCGAACGCGTGCTCCAACGGTAGGTTCGGGATGTCGCCGTTGGGGTTGATCAGATCCGGGTTGTGGCACCACGGACAGCGGAAATCACATCCGCCGGTGAACAGAATAGCCGAGAGCTGTCCCGGGTATTCAATCAGCGATAGTCCCTGAAAGCCTTTAATATTCATTGTGTGCCGGATCCGACCTCTGGTGGTTGAGTCTTACTCAACCGACTGAGTTGAGGTTGATCTGCACTACCTTGTCCTGCTCGACCTTGGCCTGCTCGATGCGTTCGGGCAGCTCGCTGTGGACGCCCAGCGAGAGCTGATAGGTCTTACGCTGGTTGTATTCCTCGCGCTTACCCTTGTTCCACTGCTGAACCGGGCGGTAGTAGCCGACAACCCTGGAATAAACCTCGGTCTTACGATTGCACTTCATGCTTTGGCCTCCTCAACTGAATACGGACACTCGAAGTGCTCGCCGGCGATATAGCCGTGAACCGGGCAGATCGAGAATGTGGGTGTTATCGAGTAATACGGCAGGCGGAAGTTTTCAGCGATCCGTCTGACCAGAAGTTTGCACGCCTCGGGGTTGTTGATCTTCTCTCCGATGAAACCGTGCAGCACAGTGCCGCCGGTGTACATCGTCTGCAATTGTTCCTGGTGCTCCAACGCCTCGAACAAATCGTCGGTGTAGTCCACCGGCAGTTGGCTTGAGTTGGTGTAGAACGGCTCGGATTCGCCCTGGGCGAAGATGTTGGGGTAAAGCTTGCGATCGGCCTTGGCCAGCCTGTAGCTGGATCCCTCGGCAGGCGTGGCCTCAAGGTTGTAGAGGTTGCCGGAGTCGACTTGGTACTGTCTGATGCGCTCGCGCATGAACTCGAGCACCTGGATGGCAAAGGCCTGGCCCTCGGGGTGCGCAATGTCCACGCCCAGTAGGTTGACGCAGGCCTCGTTCATGCCGATCAGGCCGATTGTGGAGAAGTGGTTGGACCAGAACTGCTTGCTCGGCCCGTCTTTGATCCGCGAGAGGTAGAACGTGGAGTAGGGATAAAGCCCGGCGTCGGTAAAACGCTCGAGCTGTTCGCGTTTGAGCTCCAGGCTGTCGCGGGACATGTCCATCAGGTAACCGAGCCGACCCAAAAACTCGTCGCAGCTTTTTGTCAGGTAGCCGATGCGCGGCATATTGATCGTCACTACGCCGATCGAGCCGGTGAGCGGGTTGGCGCCGAACAGGCCGCCGCCGCGGCTGATCAGCTCGCGGTTGTCCAGCCGCAGCCTGCAGCACATCGAGCGCGCGTCTTCGGGTTTGAGGTCGGAGTTGAGAAAATTGCTGAAATAGGGAATGCCGTACTTGGCGGTCATCTCCCACAGCGAGTCGAGGTTTTCGTTTGTCCAGTCGAAGTCTTTGGTGATGTTGTAAGTCGGAATCGGGAAGGTGAAGATTCGGCCCTTGGCGTCGCCGGCCATCATCACCTCGGCGAACGCACGGTTGATGATGTCCATCTCGGGTTGGAACTCGCCGTAGGTCACACCCTCGACCCGCTTGCCGCCCCTGATCACTTCCATGTCCCGATAGTTCGGTGAGGGCACCAAGTCCATCGTGATGTTGGTGAACGGGGTTTGGAAACCGACCCTGGTGGGCACGTTGGTGTTGAACACAAACTCTTGGATCTTCTGTTTGACCTGGTCGTAATTCAGGCCATCGAAGCGGATTAACGGCGCGAGCAGGGTGTCGAAGCTGGAGAACGCCTGGGCGCCAGCCGCCTCGCCTTGCATGGTGTAGAAAAAGTTGACGATCTGGCCCAGGGCCGCGCTGAAATGCTTGGCTGGCTTGCTCTCGATCTTGCCGAACGCGCCGCAGAAGCCGTTGAGCAGCAGGTCCTCGAGGTCCCAGCCGCAGCAGTATACCGCGAGCATGCCCAAGTCGTGGATGTGCACGTCGCCGCCCGAGTGCAGCTGCCCGATCTCGGGCGGGTAGATTCGGGTCAGCCAGTAGTAGCTGCTGATCGAGGAGCTGATGTGGTTGTTCAGGCCCTGGAGCGAGTAGCTCATATTCGAGTTCTCGTTTATTCTCCAGTCGTTACGGCCGATGTAGTCGTCGATCATCTCGATCGCGCTGGCGAACAGCTCGCGTGTATGGCGCAGCCTGGAATGTTGATCGCGATACAGAATGTAGCGCTTGGCCACCTCGGGGTGGCCGTTCTCCATCAGCATTACCTCGACAAGGTCCTGGACCTTTTCAACGTTGGGAATGCGTTTGTCGTCGTAGGTGACCTCAAGCACGCTGACCAACTGTCGAGTGACGGTGCTGGCCGCCTCGGGGTTGGGCTCACCGTTGGCCTGGAAGGCCTTTCCCACGGCTGACGCGATTTTCCCGGCGTCGAATTCGACCTTACGACCGTCGCGTTTTAAGATGAAAAAGATTTTCGATCGAGTGGCCATGCCCCAGTGCCCCCGAAAATCTCGATTTTCAGCGTCCCCGCCCTCAGGAGGCACCCCTGGACCCGAAAATCGAAAGCAGCACTTTAATATTGGCTGCCCAAGTAGCTGATTTTTAATGACTTAGATCTGAAATTGATTTCCCCGTTGACAAGCCAGAACTATAGTCAAACTCACAGCGGCTTGTCAAGGAAAAAATACTACATCTGGTATGTCCATAAAAAGCAATACAAAATATGGCGTTAATGGGTCAGAAACAATGCTCTGAAAAAGCCCCGTTTGCGGCCGTGAACTGCATCAGGCGCGCCTTGAGGTCAAAACGTCGGCTGTAGGGCTCGACCACTCTTTGTCGCAGCGTGTCAAAAATGCCGCGTTGCGTCAGGTGGATCGTGCAGCCGCCGAATCCGCCTCCGACCAGCCGGCTGCCGAATACTCCGCTCAGCCCGTCCGCCAGCTGACACAGCGCGTCAAGCTGCTCCATGCTGACCTGGTAATCATCGCGCAAACTGCTGTGGCTGGCGCTGATCAGCTCGCCGCAGTGCGTCACGTCGCCGTGTTCAAGTGCGCGAACCGCGAGCCTCACGCGTTCGATCTCGCAGATAATGTGCCGCGCGCGGCGTTCGAGCAACGGCTCGATCCCGGCGTTTTGCAGCATCTGCAGCGAGGCGTCGCGCAGGCTGTCCACGCCCAGCGCCCGCGCGGCCTGCTCGCATTCGCGACGGCGCTGGTTAAATCGCGAATCAGCCAGTTTGCGGCTCACGCCCGAATCGATCACCGCCACCTCAAAGGCATCCTGCGGCAGCGCCACATTGCGATGTTCCAGCGAACGGCAGTCGATCAGTAACGCGTGGTCGGCCAGACCAAAGGCGCTGGCGAACTGATCGAGGATCCCGCAGTGCATTCCCACGAATCCGTTTTCAGCGCGTTGACAAGCCAGGGCGAGCTGCTTTCTATCGACCTCGAATCCCGACGCGGCGCAGGCCGCCATGGCGACGCTTAGCTCCAACGCCGCGGAACTGGACAGGCCGCCGCCCACCGGCATATCGCCCCAAGTCAGCACGTCCCAGCCCGATTGCGGCAGGCCCAATGCGTGCAGCTCGTGCAGCACTCCGATCAGATAGTCGGCAAAGCTGCCAATGCGCTGCGTGGGCAGCGCGGCCAGCTCAACGCGTTGATCCAGATCCACACTAAAGACGTTGAACGCCTTGTCGTTGCGTCGGCGCAGGGCCGTGGCGATCCCCTTGTCAATGGCGATCGGCAGCACCAGTCCCTGGTTGTAATCGACGTGACCGCCGATCAGGTTGACACGCCCCGGGCCCCAGCCCAAGGCCTCGGGCCGGCCCGACATGGCTTGGTCGAATCGTTGCCGCAATTGGTCGAGTGCTATCATCGCACCGTAATATATACCGTTTTTCAGCCGTGTTGAAGGGGCTGGAAGGTGGTAGTATAAACAATCGTGAACTGTCAGGAGCAGTGAGATGGCAAAGATCGGACGGACAGTGATCGTGGGCGGCGGCGTGTTGGGGCTGGCGCTGGGCTACAACCTGTGCCGCATGGGCCACAGCGACGTGGTGGTGCTCGAGAAGCTCGGCCTGAACCAAGGGGCCAGCGGACGCTGCGGCGGAGGCGTACGCCAGCAGTGGACCAACGAGAGCAACATCGAATGGATGATCGAGGCGGTGCGCTGTTTTGCGCGCTTTCCCCAGGAGATGGGGATCAACATCTGGTTCCGCCAGTGCGGCTATTTGTTCCTGGCGGCGTCGGATGAGCAGGCGGAGCAGTTCGCGCGCAACGTCAAGTTCCAAAACGAGCACGGAGTGCCCACCAAGCTGCTCGATCCCGCTGGTATCAAGCGGGTGCAGCCCGAGCTGCAAGTCAACGGGTTTAGGGCCGGCGCATTCAACCAGACCGACGGCAGCATGTTCCCTTTCCCGGTACTATGGGGATATGCGCGCAATATCGAGCGCCTGGGCGGCCAAGTCAGGATCCACTGTGATGTGGTGGAATTTGATTTCGAGGGGGACAAGATCACAGCGGTGCGCGTCAACGGCCCGGATGGCGAGGAGCGCATCGAGTGCGAGCGTGTGATCAATGCGGCGGGCGCCTGGAGCCCGCAGATCGGTGCGCTGGCTGGAGTTGAGCTGCCGAACAAGGCGGAAAAGCATGAGATAATCGTCTGCGAGCCGGTTGAGCCGTTCATGGGCCCGGCAACGATCCCCATGGACAGCGGCCTGTACTGCTCGCAGATGGTGCGCGGCGAGGTCGTGGGCTGTGTGGCCATGGATTACCACGAAGAGCCCGATTATCAGCCGAGTTTGGGTTTTGCGCGCAAGTTAAGTCGCATTATGACGCAACTTTTCCCACGATTGGGCGGAGTAAGCCTGCTGCGGCATTGGGCGGGGTATTACGACATCACGCCGGACACCAATCCGATCCTCGGTCCGCTGGAAAATCGGCCCAATTTCGTCCAATTCCATGGCTTTATGGGACACGGATTTATGCTCGCGCCGACCTTGGGCCGCCTGATGGCCGAGCACCTTGCCAACGGGGCTCATCAGGAGCTGATGCATACCTACCGTCCGGAGCGCTTTGCGGAAGGCGGACTAAAGCGGGAGACGATGATAATTGGATAAGATCGCGACAAGCAGACGGTTTGTTTTCGGCTTAATCTTAATCACTTGCGCACTTTTGCTGCTAATAGGTTGCGCCGGATCTGCGTTTAACAAAGCGCGCCAGGCCGACACTGTCCAGGCCTGGCAGGGGTTCGCGGACAAGTACCCGGACCATCCGCAATCGCCCTGGGCCCAGGAGCGCGCAGCGTACCTGGGGGCCAAGTCGCTGGACACAGAGGATGCTTGGACACTGTTTTTACAGCAGTATCCTGATGGTTCCCACGCCAACCGCGCACGGATCAATCTTGACAAGGCCGCATACCACCAAGCGCAGGATCTTAACACGCTTACAGCGCTGGAAAACTACTTGCGACGCTTTCCCCAGGGCGCGTACCGCGAACAGGCCGAGCAGCGTATCTATTCGATATCATGGGCTCAAGCTGAGGCAGAGCATAGCTTTGACGCTTATGAGAATTTCCTGCGCGAGCACCCTGATGCGCCCCAGGCCGATCAGGCTGAGCAGGGGATCATGCTGCTTGAAGCGCAGCAGCAGTGGATCTTTGCCGACGAGGCGGACACGGTGAGCGAGTGGGACCGTTTTATCACTAAATATGATGCACTTCCGCAGATGGCTGACCAGGCGCGAGAGCGTCGGGAACAGGCTGCGGGCCGCTTTTTTAAGGGCGTATGGCTGATCTACGCCCAAGGAATGACGCCTGCGATGGTTCTTATCGACGCTGATCTGGCAATTCACGAGGCGCGGCCCCACTCCCCTAACGCCTTGGGATTATTCAAAGATCGCCTGCCAACCGAGCGAGAACTTAACCGGCGTGGGATTGAGCTGCGGCGATCCGAGGCGGGCCGGGTGCAGACGCGCGAGGGCGACAACGTGCGCGGCAAGCTTTCGGGCGAGCGCTATGTGGTGGAGCTGCGGCGCTCGACCACGCGGGTCAAGTCCGGCTGGGTCAGCCTCGAGCTGGGACCGGCTT
>JAVCCG010000079.1 GCA_030765605.1 Candidatus Alcyoniella australis | reverse complement strand
CGATAAAAAAGGTTATACACAGATAACAAGCGCGCCCGGGGCCGACGCGCCCGCATTCTTCTGAACGGCCCGCAAAACCTTTGTCGGCATCCGCTGTAATTTTTCGGCGAAAGCAACCTGGACCATTGCGAAACCGCCCCGACTGGGTGTAGAAAGCACCATCGAAGATCCCGGTCAACCGGGGATCCGTCCGTACGTCTCCCAACAAAGACGGCGCAATGCATTAAACGTGATCTGCACGCGAGGAATTCCCATGGGCTATGTGCCCGCTACAGAGCGAACAGCCGAGAAAATCAGGAACATCGCAATCATCGCCCACGTTGATCACGGCAAGACCACGCTGGTGGACAAGCTACTGGGGCAGTCGGGCAGTTTTAAGCGCGGCGAGGACGAGATCGAACAGGCCCTGGATTCAGGGGAGCTCGAGCGGGAGCGCGGCATCACGATCCTCTCCAAGTGCACGTCGCTGGAATTCGACGGATATCATATTAACGTGGTGGACACCCCCGGGCACGCGGATTTCGGCGGCGAGGTCGAACGCGTGATGCACATGGTTGACTCTGCGCTGCTGCTGGTCGATGCTTTCGAAGGCCCGATGCCGCAGACGCGTTTCGTAACCCAAAAAGCTTTGGCGCGCGGGCTGCACCCGATCGTGGTAATCAACAAGATCGACCGGCCGGGCTGCGATCCCCAGGCCGCGGCGGACGCGGTACTCGATCTGTTCATCTCGCTGGGAGCCACTGAAAAGCAGTGCGAGTTCCCGGTGATCTTCGCCTCGGCGAAGCTGGGCTATACGCAGGCCTCACCCGATGACGAGCCTGGCGATCTGACCCCGCTGCTGAAAAAGATCTGCGAACACGTGCCGGCCCCGATGATCGATCCGCAGGCCGCGCCCGCGATGCAGGTGGCGACGTTCGACCATGACGGGTTCGTGGGGAGCATGGCCATCGGCCGTGTGGAGTCGGGCGTTTTCCGGCCCGGCGAGCACGCGTTGATGATCCGCCACGACGGCAGCCGGGACGAGTTTCGCATCAACCAGATTTTCGGATTCCGCGGGCTGCACCGGCTGGCGCAGGACCAGGCGGTGGCCGGGGACATCGTGGCCATTACCGGCATGGAAGCGCCGGGCGTCGGGGAGACGCTGACCTCGGTGGACAACCCGCGCGTCCTGCCGATGATCCAGATCGACGCGCCGACCGTTAAAATTGCGATGATGACCAACACCTCGCCCACCTGCGGCAAGGAAGGCAAGTTCGTCACCAGCGCCAAGATCGCCGAGCGTCTGGAACGGGAAAAGAAATCGAACGTCTCCATGCGCGTGGAAACGACGGATTCGCCGGACTCCTTCAACGTCATCGGACGCGGCGAGCTGCACCTCTCGGTCTTGATCGAAACCATGCGCCGCGAGGGCTACGAATTCATGGTCTCGCGCCCCAAGGTCGTGACGAAGACGGACGAATCCGGCGAGACGCTCGAACCTTATGAGATCGTCACGGCCGATGTCCAGAGCGTGCACGTCGGCACGATTATCGAATCGCTGAGCCAGCGTTTCGGCCGGATCATCAATATACGGGACGTGGGGGAAGGGCGTACGCGCGTGGAATTCGTGGTCCCCACGCGGGGATTGATCGGATACCGTTCGCGGTTCCTCACCGAGACGCGCGGCACCGGCGTGTTCAACGCGGTCTTCCACGAATACGGGCCCTGGGCCGGTGAGATCGCCGATCGTGTGAACGGCGCGATGATTGCCTTGGAGGATTGTACGACCGTGGCTTACGCGCTGTGGAAGCTCGAGGACCGCGGTGTGTTTTTCATGGGCTCGGGGACCAAGGTCTACGCCGGGCAGATCGTGGGTTGGCACACGCGGGACAACGACCTCGTGATCAACCCGGGCAAGGCCAAGAGACTCAGCAACGTCCGCTCGGCAGGCGCTGACGAAAAAAACTTTGTCAAGCCGCACAAGGTCCTGAGCATCGAGGAGGCGATCGAGTTCATCAACGACGACGAACTGGTCGAGTTCACGCCTCGCTCGATTCGAGTGCGTAAGCGCATTCTCGATCACAACGACCGCAAACACGCCAACGTCAAGGCTGACAACGTAACCCTGGATCAACGCGCCTCGACCTGACGCCAGCCCGCATTATTCATGAAGCTTCTACTACGGCGCACAATCTGCTCGCAATAACTTCGTCATCCTCGCCGATCCGTCCTCGACGTACCGCAGCGGGTACGCCTGCGGAGGCGGCCTTGAGCCGCCTGCAAAACTCGCGTATTGCTCTAGTCGTTGGTCAACGAGTCGCTCCGCGTCGTGCAGATCATCGTTGTACTTTGAGCTTGGAGCGCTTCCTTGTATTTGCGGCGCCTTGTGTGCCTCGCTAACGAACCCTCATGAATAATCCGGGCCAGCAGTGACATTGGAATTGACCACTATATACTTTCAATATAGTATTTCGCTGTAGCCGATCAGGGGAACTCCGGGCCGGCGCAATACCGGCCGGGCACTATGGGGAGGCGCGGCATGGGAACTTATTACAAAGACCTGGACCAGCTCTACGAGATCTACGGCTATTTCCTCAAGCGCATTTTGACCGACGAGAAGATCGGCCCGAAGATGGCCAAGGCCGGGATCGTAATCAAGTTCATCTACACTGATCCCGACGGCGAGATCACTATCGATCTGAAGAACCCGCCTGCGCAGCCCGACCACTACGGCACGTTCTACCTGGGCCCCTGCCAGATTAAAGAGGACGTGTGGTCCAAGCAATCGGCCGACCACTCGCACCGCTTCTGGCACGGCATGGAGAACCCCATCGCCGCAGTGGCCAGGGGCAAGGTCAAGCAGGGCGGGAACATAATCAAGATGCTCAAGCTGCTGCCTGTGGTCAAACCGGCCTTCCGCATGTTCCCCATCGCGCTGCAGGAAATGGGGCTGACCGAGCTGATCCTTACCAAATAGCGGGACTGGCGATGTCGATCAAGTACGTGATCCTGGGGCTGCTGCAGAACAAAGACCTGCACGGCTACCGCATCAAACAGATCATCGAGCGCGACTTCGGCGCAATGTGGACGATCAACTTCGGCCAGATCTACCCGGCCCTTTCCGCGATGCACAAAGAGCGGCTGGTGAGCATGACCCAGGTGCCGCAACCTGCCGCGCCGCCGCGCAAGCTTTACTCGATCACTCCCAAGGGGCGCGAGGTTTTCGCCGCCTGGCTCAACAGCCCTCCAGAGCGACGGATGGTGCTGCGCGATTCGTTCCTGATCCGTTTTCCGTTCTTTGGCCTGGGCGATTCGCAAGCCGCGCTCCAGGCCGTGCAGGAGCAGATCGACCAATACGAGCAAGAGTTGCGCGAGCGCGAGGAGTATCTGTCCACGCGCCTGCGGGGCAGCGATTACGCGCGCCTGGTGGCCGAGCTGGGACTGGAGCTCAATCAGACCATGCTGGGCTGGCTTAGGCGCGCGGCCGTGGAGCTGCGCGAATCGGATGCGGCGAACTCATCTAAAAAAACCGAACAGCAGCGGGCAGCGGACCGCGCAACGGGTTGAGCATGCAATTCGACGGTATAACGCTGGTGACCGGGGCGGCCGGCTTCATGGGTCGGCACATGGTGGAACATCTGGCGCGCCAGGGCGTGCGCGTGCGAGCCACGGCCCGTCCGCGGCGCGACCTCTCGTTTTTCGAGCGCTTGGGCGTCGAGTATGTGGCCGCTGATCTGACCTTGCCCGAGACCCTGCCGCCGCTGTTTGAGGGCGGCGTGGACCGCGTGTTTCACCTGGGCGCAATCTGCAATTTCTCCACGCCCTATGCCAAGCTGCGCCCCACCAACGTGATCGGCGTGGAGCGCATTACGCAGCTCGCCCTGGACGCGGGGGTGCGGGCCTATGTGCATGTGGGCTCGAGCAGCGTGTACGGCCCGTATTGCGGTCGACCGTTTAAAGAGGACGATCCGCGCCAACCGCAGGAGGATTACGGCCGCAGCAAGCGCGACGGCGAGGACGTGGTTTGGAAACGGATCGAGCAGGGTTTCCCCGCGATCATCACCCGGCCGTGCACGGTCTACGGCCCGGGGTGCAACGACGGCGCGGGCAAGGCCTTCTCGCGTCCGACCTCGATCTTCGCCATTCCCGGAAAAGGCGGGCAGCTGCTGTCCAACATCCGGGCCGAGGATGTGGCCGGAGCTGTCGAGCATTTGTCGCACCAGGAGCAGGCTGTGGGCCGGGCGTTCAACCTAGTCGACGACAGCCATCCGACGCTCGAGCAGGCGCTGACATTGGCCGCCAAGACGTTCGAATCCAAACCTCCGCAACTGCATTTGCCGCTGGCGCTGGTCAGCGCCGTGGCCCGGGTCGACGCGCTGATCGCGGGCCGACGCGGCCGCATTCCGGACCTGGAGCCGGACGCGGTGCGTTATCTGTACGACGATTACGTGTTGGACAACAGTCGCCTCAAGGCGACTGGATATAAACTGATCTATCCGGATTTCGCCGAGTCGATGCGCCAAATCGGCGCGCAGCAAAGCGACTAGCCAGGATTATTCATGAGGGTTCGTCAGCATTAAAGAAAGGGGTCGCAGATGCAGGTTGTGGTGATCACGGGATTGGCCCAGGGAATCGGTCGCGAAGTAGCAAAACTTCTGGCAGCCAACGGGGACGCGGTGGCTGGTTTTGACGTGGACGCCAAGGGGATCGACTCGCTGCGTAGCGAGCTCGACGCGCTCAAGGGCCAGTCGCTGCTCGAGGCGCTGAGCATCGACGATCGTCCCGGCATTCTGCGTTTCCGTGACAGCGTGCTCAAAAAGTTCGGCCACGTCGACGTGGTGCTCTCCAACGTGGGGATCGGCTTCTTCGGCCCGTTCGAGGAGGTCGACCTGGAGCGCGCGAACAAGTGCATGGAGATCAACGTCATCGGCACTGCGGCGATCTTCCAGGCCTTTGTCCCCTCGATGCGCGAGCACGGCGCGGGCAAACTGATCGCCATGTCCTCGCTGGTCGGGCAGATCCCGTTCCCGTTCGAGTCGATCTACTCGGCCAGCAAGTTCGCGGTCGAGGGGCTGGTGCTCTCGTTGCGCTACGAAGTGGAGCCGTACGGCATTCAGGTGGCGTTGGTGCAACCGGCGCAGGTCTCCACGGATTTCGCGGCAAAAATCCACAAGCTGCCGCCCGAGGGCTCGCCCTATCGCGCACGCGCCAAGCGCTTCATCGATCGCGACAACGAGCTGATCAAGACCGCGCCCAATCCGCTGCAGGCCGCGCAGAAGATCATCCAGGTGATACGCGCGGACAAGATGGCCATGCATAACCAGATCGATTTCAAGAGCCGCTTTTTCATGCAGATCAACCGGCTGTTGCCCGCGGCGCTACGTGACAAGATCCTGCTCAACCAGATGGACATCAAGGTGTGAGACCATGACCGAACCGGCGATCGACTTGACCAAGCAGCGCGACGGCCGCATCGGCCGCCTGCGCCAGCGGATCATCAACGCGCCGCGCGAGGCCTGCGTGGAGCGCGCGCGCTATCTGACCCAGGCGATGTCCCAGCATTGGGACGAGCACGCGCTGACGCGCATCAGCCTGGCGCTTGAAAACATTCTGGCCAACATCAGCGTGATCATCCGCGACGACGAGCTGATCGTCGGCTGCCGAACCTCCAAGCTCAAGGGCGCGCCGTTCTTTCCTGAGAACAAGGCGCGCTGGATCGAGACCGACCTGGATTCGTTCGAAGATCGTGTGCTGCAAAAGGTCGGGATCACCGATCTTGAGCAGCGCGAGCTGCGCGAGGAGATTCTGCCGTTCTGGCGCGGACGCACGGTGGAGGAGCTGCTTGAGCAGCGCCTGCCCGCTGACGTGGCCGCGGACATAGACAAGTACATCTTCACGATGATCCTCGAGATCACCTACGGCATCGGCCACTTCACGATGAACCATTCGCGGATGCTCGGCCTGGGGCTTCGCGGGGTGATCGCCGAGACGCAGCAACGGCTGGACGCGCTGGTGCCGCAGGAGCGCTCGGGCGAAAAAGGGCTGTTCTACGGGGCGGTGATCCGCTCTCTGGGGGCCGCCATAGTCTTTGCCAACCGCTACGCGGACGAGGCCGAGCGCCAGGCCGCGATCTGCGCCGACCCGCTGCGCGCGGACGAGCTGCGCACGATCGCCGCGGTCTGCCGTCGCGTGCCCGAACATCCGGCGTCCACGTTCCACGAGGCGCTGCAAAGCGTGTACTTCATCCACCTCATCGCGCAGATCGAATCGGGCGGCAACTCGATTTCGCTGGGCCGCATCGATCAGGTGCTGCGCCCCTATTACGAGGCCGACCTGCAGGCCGGCCGCATCCAGCCGCAGCAGGCGCGCGAGCTGCTGGCGTGCCTGTTTATCAAGACCAACGAGATCTGGAACATCCTCGAGGAGGCCTTCATTCCCGGCGGCGAGGGGACCGAGGGCAAGACCACGCAGAACGTGACCGTGGGCGGCCTGGGCCGCGACGGCGCTGACGCCACCTGCGAGCTGAGCTACATCGGCCTGGACGCCTATGCCGACGTGCGCACGGTGCAGCCCAACTTCGGTGTGCGCCTCGGCCCGGACGCGCCGCAGGAGCTGATGCTGCGGGCGCTGCAATACGCCAAGGACGGCGTGGCCCTGCATCTGTTTAACGACGCGGCGATCATCGATGCCCTGACCCGCGCTGGGCACACTCTCGAGGACGCACGCGACTACGGCGTGGTGGGCTGTCTCGAGCCCAGCGCCCAGGGCAAGACCTTCGGCTCGACATTCGCCGTGCAGTTTAGCGGCATCAAGTGCCTGGAACTGGCGCTTTCCGACGGCATCGATCACATCTTCGGCTACCGTTCAGGGCCGCAGACCGGCGATCCGGCGCAGTTCGACTCGTTCGAGGATATCTGGAACGCTTACGATAGCCAGGTGACGCACTTCCTGGGGCAGATGGCCACGGGCATGGAGGTGCTCGACAGCACCATCGCCCAGCTCGTCCCCTCGCCGTTTGCCTCGGCGATGATCGAGGGGCCGCTGGAAAAGGGGATCGACCTCACCTCCGGCGGCGCGGTCTACAACTCCACGGGCCTACAGTTGATCGGCTTCGCCAACGTCGCGGACAGCCTGTACGCGATCCGCAAGGCCGTGTTCGAGGATCACACGCTGCCACTGGCAAAGCTGGCCGAGCTGCTGGCCGAGGACTGGGAGGACGCCGAGGAGCAACGCAGCTACTTCCTGCACAAGATTGCCAAGTACGGCAACGATTGCGACGAGGTCGACGCGCTGGCGGCTCGGGTGTTGGAGCACTTCTGTCAGCGGGCCGGCGCACTGCCCCACTTCCGTGGCGGACGATTCTGGCCCGGCGTATTCTCGGTAGGGTTCCACATCGCAATGGGCGCGTTCGCCGCTGCCAGCGCCGATGGGCGCAACGCCGGCGACGTGCTGGGCAACGGCATCACTCCCACCAACGGCAACGCGCTCAACGGGCCGACCGCGGTAATGAACTCGGTGACCAAGCTGCCGCTGAATCGGGCGACCAACGGCGTGAACCTCAACCTGCGTTTTCACCCGACGCGGCTGGATCCGCAGACCTTGGCCGCGCTGTTGCGCACCTACTTTGCCGACGGCGGTGTGCAGGTGCAGTTCAACATGGTCGATTCGCAGACATTGTGCGATGCGCAGCAGCGGCCCGGGAATTTCGCGGACCTGGTGGTGCGCGTCAGCGGCTACTCGGCGCTGTTCACCGGACTGAGCGACATTGCCCAGGACGAGATCATCAGCCGCACCGAATACGAGGCGGGCGGAGGAGGACGATGAGTAAAGTTTGCACCATGCGCGAGGCGGTGGCCGACCACGTGCCCGACGACAGCTTCCTGTTTATCGGCGGGTACATCTGCCGCACGCCGTTCGCCGCGATCCACGAGATTATCCGCCAGCGCCGCAGCGGCCTGACCATCGTGCGCAGCAACGCGGCCGACGATTTCGACATGCTGATCGGCGCGGGCGCGGTGAAACGCTTCGTCTCGACGTTTCTCTCGCTGGGATTTTTCGGCCTGGGGCGCTGCTATCGCCGCGCGATGGAGCAGCAGATCCCCCACGCGATTGAGGTCGAGGAGTACACCAACCTCTCGCTGCCGCTGATGCTGATGGCCGGTGCCATGGGCCTGCCGTTCGTGCCCAGTAAGGACATGCTCGGCTCGGATTTGCTCAACGTGCGCTCGTTCATGGGCGAGGACAAGTACAAGCTGATTCAATCGCCCTTCGACGGCAAGAACACGCTGCTGGTCCCGGCGCTCAATCCCGACGTGGCGATCATCCACGTGCAGCAGTCCGACGCCGAGGGCAACGCCCAGATCTGGGGCATCGGCGGCGACTGCCAGATGGGCGCCAACGCCGCACGCAAGGTGATCGTCAGCTGCGAGCGGATCGTGGACCGCGAGGTGATCGGCAAGGACCCCTCGCGCACCATTGTCCCGGACTTCAAGGTGGTCGCGGTGGTCCAGGAGCCGTTCGGAGCGCACCCGGGTTATGCGCCGGGGTTCTACGACGTGGACATGACGTTTGCCAACCTCTACAAGTCCGCATCCGAGACCACCGAGGGCTTCCAGGCCTTTCTCGACGAGTGGGTTTTCGGCGTGACGAACCGTGAGGAATACGTCCAGCACTTCATCGAGACGTTCGGATACTCGACCTTCAAGGGGTTGCAGTCGGAGTTCGATTACAGCTACCCGGTGAGCTACGCATATTAAATTCGGGGTGAACGATGGGCACTGACTTGGGCGACTACATCAAACCGGAACTGATCGCCTGCTGCGGCGCGCGCGAGATCGAGGACCACGAGGTGGTGATCGTGGGCACCGGCTTCCCCACGATGTCGGCCAACATCGCGCGTCACACCCACGCGCCCAACGCGCGGATGATGCAGGAGTCCGGGGTCTACGACGCCGCGCCCAAGCGCCCGGCGCTCTCGGTGGGCGATCCGTGCCTCAATCCCGGCGCGGCGATGATCGGCGGGTTGATCGAGGTGATGGGCATGTTCCTCCAGGGCGGCTGGGTCGACGTCGGGTTTCTGGCCGGCAGCCAGGTCGACCGTTTCGGCAACATCAACACCACCTGCATCGGCCCCTACGACAATCCCCGCAGCCGCCTGCCCGGAAGCGGCGGCGCCAACCCGATCGGCTCGCTGGCCCGCAAGGTGCTGATCATCGCGCTGCACGACAAGCGCCGTCTGGCCGCGCGCGTGGACTTCATCACCACGCCGGGGTACATCGACGGCCCGGACGGTCGCGAACGGGCCGGGCTGCCGCCGGACACCGGGCCGCACGCCTTGATCACCAACAAGGCGCTGATGCGTTTTGACAAATCAACGGGCGAGGCCTATCTGGCCAGCTATCACCCGGGGAACACCATCGACGAGATCGTGCAGTGCACGCCGTGGGATTTGCGCATCGCCGACGACGTGTGCGAAACACCGCCGCCCAGCGCCGAGGAACTGCGGGTGCTGCGCGAGGTGCTCGATCCTCAAGGGATGATCGCGGTCTACGAGAGCCGCGGATACGTGTGAGGGCAACCATGGAGTACGCGCGCAAGCTGGCAAAGTTCTGTACCGATCTGACCTTCGATCAATTGCCGCAGCCGGTGGTCGCAAAGACTCGGCTGTGCTTCCTCGATTTTTTGGCCAACGTCTACGGCTCGCACGAGCTCGAGGCCGTGCGCAGCGTGACCGACTATGTGCGCTCCCTGGACGGGCCGCCCCAGGCCACGGCCCTGGGTTGCAAATTGCGCACCGGAGCGCACCAAGCTGCGTTGCTCAACGGCGTGGCGGCAGAGGCGATCGAGGCGCAGGACGGGCTGCGCTTCGGCGGCAATCATCCGGGGGTGGCCGTGATCCCCGCGGCACTGGCCGTGGCCGAGCAGCGCGGCTGTTCGGGCAAGGAGCTGATCACCGCGATCGTGGCCGGGTACGAGGTCGCGGGCCGGATCGCGGCCGCCATACATCCATTCCACACCCTGGGCGGTTTTTTACCCACCGGCACCTGCGGGACGTTCGGCGCGACCGCGGCTGCCGGGATGCTGATGGGTCTGGATAACGCAACGCTGCTCAACGCCTTGGGCATTGCCGGATATCTGCTGCCGCTGAGTATGGCCGAAACCCTGATGGGTGGATTCACGGCCAAGATCCTACAAGGCGGCCAGGCTGCCAGCGTCGCCCTAAGTGCCGCCGGGTTGGCCGCGGCCGGAATCAGCGGCCCGCCCTACGTGCTCGAGGGCTCGCATCTGGGCGGCGGGTTCACCAAGATCACCACTAACAGCGAGCCGCAGATGGATCGCATCACGGAGGGGCTGGGCGAGTCGTTCTCGATCATGGACATCTATTTCAAACCGTTCACCGCCTGCCGTCACACGCACGGCTGCGCCCAGGCCGCGCTGGAGCTGGCGGATCAGCCGGGGTTCGCGGTGGAACGAATCACAACCATCGAAGCGTTGACCTACGGCATCGCGATGATCGCCGTGGGCAAGCCGGTTGACGCATCGAGCACGTTCGTCTCCGCGCAATTCTCGATCCCCTATGTAGTTGCCGCCTGCCTGCTGGACCGGGCCATGGGCCCGGCCCAGGTGCGCGAGGAGCGGATCAGCGACCCGCAGCTGCAAAGCCTGGCCGCCAAGGTGCGCGTGAGCATCGATCCGGAGCTCAACGATCGCTACCCCGAGTACACGGCGAGCCGGGTGCAGATCACCATGGATGACGGTGAGCTGCGCAGCAAACAGATCGATATTCCCAAGGGCGATCCACGCGACCCGCTGAGCGCCGATGACCTGGCGGCCAAGCTGCGCGCGTTTGGCCGCAGCCAAGACCCGGCAACGCTCGATCGAATCTGCGCACTAACGATGGGGCTTGACCAACTGGCCGACGTGCGGCAGCTGACCGCGCTTGCCTGATCAACCCGACCCAATAAGGAACAGTAAATGAATTTCGAATTTAGCGACGAACAGAAAATGCTCGTTGATACCTTGCAGCGCATGGGCGAGCGCGAGAACTTCCGCAAGCTGGCCGCCGAAGTCGACGAGAGCGGCGAGTTCCCGCACGCGCTGATGAAGACCTTTGGCGAGATGGGGCTGCTGGGCATGACTGTCTCGCCTGAGTACGGCGGCGGCGGGCGGCCGGGAATCGACGCGGTGCTGGCGATCGAAACCCTGGCGCGTTTCTCGCCGATGATCGCGGCGCCGGTGTTCGAATCCAACGTCGGGCCGGTGCGCGTGATCGATTCTTTCGGCACCACGGAACACAAACAGGAAGTGCTGCCCGGCGTGTGTCGCGGTGAGCTGAGCGTGTCGGTCTGCATGACCGAGCCCGAGGCCGGCTCCGACCTGACGAGCCTGAGCACCAAACTGGTGGAACACGACGGCGGCTATTTGCTCAACGGCCGCAAGACCTTCATCACCGGCGCGGGAGTGGCCAGCCACTACCTGGTCTACTGCCGCTTTGGCGACACGCCGGGGTACAAGGGGATCGGCGCGGTGCTGGTGCCCAAGGGCGCGCCCGGGTTCAGCTTCGGCAGGCAGGAACAATTCATGGGCCTGCGCGGCATGCCCTCGTGCGACCTGATCTTCGAGGACGTGTTCGTGCCGAGCGAAGCGGTGGTGATCAAGATCGGCGAGTTCCGCAACCTGATGACCACCTTCGACCTGGAACGCTGCGGCAACTCGGCGATGTGCCTGGGCGTGGCCGGGGCCGCGGTGGATGAGGCCAAGCGCTACGCTGTGGAGCGCCAGGCCTTCGGCCGCCCGATCTGCGAGTTTCAGGACGTGCAGTTCAAGATCGTGGACATGGCCACCAAGCTCGACGCAGCGCGTCTGCTGGTCTACCGCGCGGCACTGGGAGCCGGGCGCGGCTTCCCCTCGATGTACGAATCGGCCATGGGCAAGTGTTTTGCCAACGAGATGGTGGCCGAGGTGACCAACGAGGCGATGTTGATTTTCGGCGGATACGGCTACAGCCGCGAGTTTCCGGTGGAGCGCATGCACCGCGACGCGCTGGCTTGGCGCGTGGCAGGCGGCACGGTCCAGATGTTGAGGGTCACCATGGCCAGCATTCTCTTTGCGCGGCGCTTCGACCAGCGGTCCGGATCATAAATCGCAAGTAAGACGATCTTCCGCGCGACGCGGTTGATCACGATTCCGGCTGGACCCAGAAGCGCAGGAAGCGCACCTCGCCCGAGATCGTCAACTCGAGCTCCGCGTCCGTCGCATCTCCGCTCTCGAGCTCGGCTCCGTGTTCGTCGAACAGTGTCCATTGGCCCACGGCCGCGGGGTGCAATGGCACGGCGGCCTGCGCCTGCTCGTTGAACTTTTCGCTGAAGTGCCAGAGGGCCACGGTCCAGGCGTCGGCGTCGTCGACAAAGACCAGCGCGAAGTTTGCCTCATCCCACCCCAGGACCGCGCCCAGGTCGCCGGCGTAGCGCGATTGCCCCAACACCTGGTTGAGGCCGACCAGCGTGTGATAAGCCTCCTTGGGCGGCGGGTCGGTCAGCTCGTCCTCGTCGGGCAAGTGGTAGAGGCCGAAGTAGTCCTCGGTTGGAATCGTTGAATCGGGCGTCTCATCAAAGAACGTGTACCAGCAGAAGCTCTGCACATTGATCGAGGCCGCAAGCAGCACGCCCCGCTGAAAATACGCGGCCTGACGCTCCTGGCCGATCAGCAGGCTCGGCCAGCCCATCTCCGTCAGGTGGATCGGGATCTCGCCGCAGCCCAGCTGCTCGAGCAGGCCGCGCGCCTGGCCGATGCTGTCGCGCAGGTTGGGGTAGCGATAGAAACCCAGGTCCAGCGAGTACTCCGGCCCGGGCTGTTGCAGGAAAGTGTAGGGATGGATCGCCAGACCGTCGATGTGCTGGCAGAGGTCCGGATGCGCCTCGCCCACGCGCGCGACGAAGTTCCAGATGCCGCGCGGGTCGAACAGGTTGTCGTCAAGCGGGCTAAGGCCGCCGAACAATACCTGGGCCGTGGGGTCCTGCTCATGCACGCCGGCATAGGCGGCCTTGAGCAGCAGCCCGAAATGCTCGGGATCAGCCTGGGGCGACCAGAAGCGCCCCATGTTGGGCTCGTTCCAGATCTCGTAGAGGTCGATCTGATCGGCGTAGCGCTGGGCCACGGTGCCGGTGAAGTCCGCGAAGACCGCAGGGTCGATGTCGCTGGGGCTGCCGTTGGGCATGGCCCAGCTCACGCCGCGCGTGAGCATCGCCATCGGAGTCAGCCCGGCCTGGACCAACAGGTCGATCATCACGTCGTAGCCCGCGAACTGCCACTGGTCGTCCTGGGGCTCGATGTGGTTCCAATAGAACCCGCGGCGCGAGGTGTGCACGCCCGCGGCCACCGATTGCTCGATCTCGAACTCACGCGGCCAGCTGTATTGCGGGCCGGTGGACATGTGGCTGGCGATGCCCAGAATCTCGACGATCATCAGGCCGTCGGGTTGCATCCCCTGGTATGGATTGGGCGCGTCGTCGTCATCGCCAAAATCGTCGTCATCCACAGCATCGTCGTCCCCGGCTGCATCGTCGTCATCATCGTCCGCGTCGCTGTCCGCGGCACAGGCGCAGCAAAGCAGCAACGCCACGACGAGCGTCCAGATCGCGGCATCAGGGTGTATTCTCAAAGCGGACTTCTTCCATCAGGGCCGAATTGTTTAAACCGACTGCTGCGAGCAGATTCTACGCTGCAACAAGGGTTTTATAAATAGCATGTGCAAGCCGTGGTCAAAGGAGAAAAGGCCCGTAGGTTCGAAGACTTGCGAGTCCTTATTTTTGGCGGGGTTGGATAGACGATTTTCGAATGGGCGTCCAGGACTTCTCAATGATGGCTGAGGTGGAAAAACTTTTTGCCGCAACAGGATGACCGTACCCGCGATGAGCAAGGCGCGATCCGCCGTGCTGCTCCGACCGCTGCCACTATGGATTGGCGAAGGACGCGCCGATCTCACGGCCCGCCCAACGCCGCACTTCTTATGCCGCGCGGGTTATCGCCCTACCGAGAATCGGCGGCCTGCACCATCGCTACGAGTGGCGCGACGTGGCGTAGGGTTCGGCGAGTTCAGGCTGAGGCGCGGGATACGTCGAATAGGCCGCGGTGCGTCCAGCTGACGGAATTTACCTTGAACCCCTGTCCAGGCCGATGCTCCCACTGATGGCGACCCGCTGCTACGGATGGGCGATGACCCAAATTCACGGTTGAAATCACCCACGATCTAGTTTTGGAGAGGGACAGGTTGTTTTTAGGCCCTAATTTTCGCTTTCAACCTCAATCCCAACAGGTGGATCTCCGAGCCGTTATTGCTCAAAATCGGGAAGCTCCAGCAACCAGATATCGATCGTCTTTTTAGGTTTGTTGGTCGTGATCAACGCCCTTTCCCCGTCTTCTGTCAGCGAACGCAAATTCGTATTGCTTCCAAGCTCTGAAATCATCACAATGGTATGGCATTGGTCATCTACATCCGCAAGTATCAGCTTTGCGCTCGACGATAGCAGACCGCCTAAAGTACCATCGAAATAGAGCATGCTATTTCCATTGGGCAGCCAGTGCATTTTTGACTGGGGAGGCAGGTCGAGCTTTTCCATCCGCCCGTTGCAGAAATACTTAATCGGATGTATGTCTCTTCGAATAAAATAACTTTCGTCTTTCGACCAGACGCCGTAACAGCCCCATCTCGATACATTTTCGAAGTCGATGTTGTTCCCGGTATCTATATTTATCAAACGCAGCCCTTTGCCTTTCAAGGATATGGGAGCCGCCAAGTACGTTCCGCTCGCACTCACCGACACCCACGGTGCATCGTAGCTTTTTGTAAAGCCGATATCTATGATCTCGTTAAATTCGAATATTTCACCTTGATCTATATCATATGCTTTAATACCATAGGAATAATTACTGCCCTCGGGCATGCTCAGATTAACCGTCACGTAGCCGACACACAAGCGGTCATTAGCATAATCGACATAATAACGCTCTATGTTTTTTATGATAATTTCAGGCTTGTCGATTTGCCCCTGTTTCATTATATAGAGCTCTAAATTGGTACTGCTCGCCGCCCTCCACTGGTTTATATCCTTGGTAGCGTTTTCCCTGGAGTAAGGATTGTTAGAAAACTGATAAGTATATTCTGATCTACGGGCCATTAAAACTACCAAACCTTCATCGTTATTCAGCCATCCGACGAAGCTCGGCAAGCCGGTAAGCAGTCCCAGACCCGCTATATCCTCTGTTTGGCCGGTATTTATATCCACGATTCTCAATAGATAACTCTGGCTGGCGATATCGAACACGACACAAGCGAAACGTTGCGAATCCGAGGAGAACGCCCATCTTGGTGCGCTATTCGTTCTTCCCTTGGAGAACACCACGACTTTTTCATTGTCTCCGGGGATTGCCAGCGTGTTTTGATTATCGACATCCAATATATACAGCCGAGGAACTTTAGTTGAATCGATGCCAATTAGTTCGTTTTGTTGCCAGCGCCCGTCAAAATTGATTTCAGGCGCATCCAGCCGATAAGCCACATACCGACCGTTCGGCGACATGACCGCATCGATCCATTTATCTTTCCTATCGAAAACGGTCTTGTACTGCGCGGCTTCAAAGCTTAATAGATGAACAATTCTAGCTTGTGGATTCTTTTCGAGGAAATCCTCGTCGATCCAAATGTTGTCCTCCGCCTCGCTTCTGGATTCCAAATCTGACTCGATTGCAACATCAGGTTTATCCTGATACTCGGTACCAATGGCACCCAACATTTCGTTACCTTGCGAAGCCAAGCTAAAGCAACCATTCAACTGAAACAGCAGGAAAGACAACGCTGCGATGAAAGATATTAATTCCGTTGTTTTTCTCATTTTCTCTCTCTTGCTCGGTTTTAAAACACAACCGGTATTCTAGATGAGGACCGGCATTTAGGCAAAGTCGAAAATGCCTTGCCGCATAACAGGCTGACCCACGCGTTTCCGGTAAAGTGAGCGCTGGGCATGTAGGGCGTCGTTATTTTAATTCGATCATCCCATGACCAGACAAGGGTCTCGGACTGTGTCAGATACAGCTCGAACCTGGCTCCCACCTCGAATCTGGTATGCGTCGGCAGGATAACCATGTCCCATTCGGTGACTGTGGTCATCAGGATGCCGTCCACGTCCATGATTTCGCCGAGCTCCTTAATCGGTATCAGGTAGAGCTCTTCCGCTATATATATTCCTTCATCTTCGAGCTTGCGTTTGACCATCTCCGGGGGGGCAACAGAGTAACCGCGGGCGATTACGGACCCGACGGTCCGGTTCTGAAATTCCTCGGGGGCGTCCATGTCCGCGGTCATGTTCTTTACCGGCATCACGGCGATTCGCTCCGGCATCTTACGGTCGAGGGCGACCGTTATCTGTTCCCGAGGGGGCTCGCGATAGAGAGTCGAACAGGATAGGGCCAGAAATGAAACCAGAACTATAACAGCGAGACCGCGAGATGTACCGCACCCAGGTTCTTGGACACAAAATTTCACTACGCGGCCTTTCTATCAAGGGCGTGCTCGCGGCGTTGTCGCTCGCCAAAACTCATTCGGCAATGAAATTAACGAATTTATAAGATATCCGGATCGAGTTATTTTGTCAACATGAAGGCTCATCATTTACCAAAAATGGTTCGTCTGATGCTCGGTTTCCTGGGGTCCTGGGTTCGATCGAAAGCCTGTCCGCACCTGTCCCTCGCCAAAACTCGTCCGTCAATGAAATCAAGATGTTATGAGCATGGCTGAATCGGGCTACCTTGTCAACATGAAGGCTCAAAATCCGCTGAAAATGGTTCGTTTGCTGCTCTGTTTCCTGGTTTCTTGGTTCCGCTCACAAAATGGCCTGGTCCTGGCGAACGTCGCCCTGCGTCAGCATTTAGGAATATTTGGCTATCGGCTTCTTGGCGAGGAGTACTTGCATAAGGCTACTTCTGGAACGCTCACATCACCGGATGTATACGCCAGTCTGTACAAGCCGACGATAGACCTACCTTTATAAACAGGAGGTGCACACGGTCTCCGCACCGGCCGATTTCCCAGTTCCTTTGCTCACCGCCGGATCATACCGGCAAAGTGAGAGTCTGAGCAGTCCAGAAATCGGGGGGCAGACCACCTCCTATCGACCGGCATTCATCTTCACCGCTATCCGATATAGGTGCTAAGGAATTAAGATCACTGACTATTAGCAATAATTTACGGGGATAAGGCACAATGGTGTATCATCTTTCATCAGGGATTTTAAAGCATTGACCTGGATAGGGTGGACAAGAAATGAAATCCGGCAGCCTAAACCACCACGTAACGGAAATCATTTTGGAGAGCATTTCCAACGGAGTGTTCACCGTGGACCACAACTGGCGCATCACTTCGTTCAACCGCGCTGCCGAGGAGATCACGGGAATTCTTCGAGCAGAGGCCATCGACAAGCACTGCTGGGAGGTGTTTCGTTCCAACATGTGCGAAAAAGACTGCGCCCTTCGCCGCACGTTGAAGCTGGGCAAGGATTTTGTCGACACGTCCACACACATCGTCAACAGCAAGCAAAGGCGGATACCGGTCGTGGTATGCACCTCCTTGCTCAAGGACGAAACCGGCAAGGTGTTGGGCGGCGTTGAAACATTCCGCGATATGAGCATAGTGGAAGAATTGCGAAAGGAATTGGATGGTCGTTTTCAAGTCGGCGACATGGTTAGCCGCAGTTCATCTATGCATAAAATTTTCAGCATTCTGCCCCAGGTGGCGGAAAGCGACAGCACGGTATTGATTCAGGGAGAAACAGGGACAGGAAAGGAGCTTCTGGCCCGCGCCATTCACGAGTTGAGTTCTCGTCGGGAAAAGCCGTTTGTCGCGATCAACTGCGGCGCCCTGCCGGAAACCTTATTGGAATCGGAGCTTTTTGGATATAAAGCCGGGGCTTTCACCAACGCGACCAAAGACAAACCAGGGCACTTTTCTCGTGCTGAAGGTGGAAGCATTTTCTTGGATGAAATCGGGGATGTCAGCGCCGCCTTCCAGGTGCGGCTGCTGCGAGTATTGCAGGAGCGGACCTTTCAGCCGCTTGGGGCTACGCATGAGGTCAAGGCGGATGTGCGCGTCATTACCGCCGCAAATAGAGATCTCTCAAAAATGGTGAAAAGCGGGACTTTTCGGCAGGACCTTTTTTACCGCATAAACGTGGTGCGCCTCGAGCTTCCGCCCTTGCGCGACCGCAAGGAAGATATCACGCTGCTTGTTGAACGCTTTATCAATCGGCTCAACCTCTTACGCGGAAAAAATATCACGGGTATCAGCCGGGAGACCTTTGCTTTGCTCATGTCGCACAATTACCCTGGCAATATTCGGGAATTGGAGAACATCATCGAGCATGCGTTTGTGATTTGCCCTGAGGGACAGATCGAACTGCATTGCCTGCCGGAGAGCCTGATAGGCCCGATTCCCCGCCCGACCACACGCGGCACAATTGACGTCGCTTTGAGATCAGTGGAAGCTCAGGCGATACTGGATGCACTAAAGCGCAACAATTACAACCGCCAGGCGACCGCCCGCGAACTTGGCATGCATAAAAGTACGCTTTTCAGAAAACTTAAGGCTTTCGAAATAGACGTTCCGAAAATTGATGGCCGGTCCAGGCTAAAAAGGGAAAGGTAGGGTTGCATTGACGCGACCCTATGCGCTCCTATAATTGCATTAGTGCGACTCTATCTGCTGTGGTAACTGACTGCCAACCTGCCCCTAGGTCGCATAACACTAAGTAATCAAAGCGTAATTATTACTTCTGTCGTGTGCTTGCACATCTGGCACACAAAATGCTTTATATGTCCGATGATGAGTGAGCGCCAACTGAAAATCGCCCTGGCTGTGTGGGGCAATAGAATTTCACCTGTTTTTGATTCCGCTCGCACGGTGCTTGTTGCTGAAATCAAAGACGGAAAGGTGGTCGGCAAGCGCCGTGAATTGCTGGGGGCTGAATTGCCCTATTCGCGCGCGTTGAAATTGTCCGGATGGGGAACACGGGTTTTGATTTGCGGGGCTATCTCCGTTGGATTTGCGCGTACGATCGAAGTTTACCGCATTCAGGTGATTCCTTTTATATCCGGCGAAGCTCAACAAGTGCTCGAAGCCTACTTAAGCGGCAGCTTGATGGCGGGCACATTCCATATGCCGGGATTCGAGATTAACCACCGCAAACGTTTTCGCGGGTGGCGCGCCTGAAAGAGATGAATGTAATTTTACAATAACAAAGGAAGGATAATATCATGCCACGTGGAGATGGAACCGGTCCTGGTGGAATGGGATCCATGACAGGGCGAGCCGCGGGTTATTGTGCCGGATACCAGGAGCCCGGATTCGCCAATCCGATTTCGGGACGTGGATACGGCGTTGGTTTCGGTCGCGGTCGCGGCATGGGCTTCGGTTTCCGCGGAGGCCGAGGCGGGCGTTGGGCCGTGCCCTATGCCGGGTATGGATATAGCGCGCCGTATGCCATGCCTTATGGCGCGTCGCCGACTCGGGAACAGTCGATCGAGGCGCTTAAGGGACAAGCGAGCTATTTCGCAAACTCCCTTGCGCAAATCCAAAAACGGATTGACGAACTGGAAACCAAAGCACCAAAAGAATAATCGACGAAGATAACGGAAGGTTCGGCTGTTCCAAAAGGATAAGCCGCCGAATATTTGGTGGTTTATCCTTATTTAGTAGAAATAGCCAAGCAGGAAAAGATCCGTATCAGGAGGATGTTTGATGAATATAGCAATCGCCAGCGGCAAAGGCGGGACTGGCAAAACTACTTTCGCAGTTAATTTGGCTTATGCGCTGGCTGAACGTGGAGATAAGGTCCGTCTCCTTGACTGTGATGTTGAAGAGCCCAACGATCATCTATTTGTTCAACCGGAATTCACCGAGAGAAAACCCGTTGAAGTCATGAAACCCGTGTGGAAAGAAAAATTATGCACGGGCTGTGGTAAGTGCGCTGAAGCCTGTCATTACAACGCCATCGCGGTGGTAAAAAGCAAAGTCTTGATTTTTAATGAACTCTGTCATTCGTGCGGGGTTTGTTCCTATATTTGCCCGGAAAAGGCACTCTGGGAAAAGCCGGTCGAGATCGGGTGGGTTGAGCTCGCCCCTGAAAATCAGCCGTTCTTTTTCGCGCACGGTATTTTGAATATCGCGGAAGCTTTGGCTCCTTCCGTGGTTCGGCAGGTAAAAACATATTGCGACCCCGAGACGATCAATATCATTGACGCCTCGCCGGGCACCTCATGCCCGGTGGTCGAATCCGTTACCGATGCGGATGTGGCTATTTTGGTCACGGAACCCACGCCTTTCGGTCTGAACGATTTAAAGCTGGCGGTGGGACTTGCTTTGGAGAGAAAAGTCCCGACCGGCATCATCGTCAACCGTTCGGATGGAACCGATACAATTATCGCGGAATACGCCGAACGCGTCGGTGTCCCAATTGTCGGCCGAATTCCATATAAGCGCGAATATGCAGAGGCATATTCCGGCGGAGCGGTATTGACACACATTTTTCCCGAATTAAAGGACAATCTCCTGGGCATTTACGACGACCTTCTGGGTTTGGTTGGGAGTTTGCCGCCCGATCCTCCCGAGGAAGAAGACTTTTTTGTAACAACGGAAACGTTAAAACCATTTTCAACTGGAACTGCTGATAATTACAATGAAATAACTGTAATCAGCGGGAAGGGAGGTTCGGGCAAAACCACGGTGGTTGCCTCGCTGGCCCTGCTTTCCGACAACAAGATTTTGGCTGATAACGATGTGGACGCCGCGGATCTGCACCTGCTTCTCGCGCCCACAGTTCGCGAAGCGCATGACTTTGTCGGCGGACAGAAAACAGTAATTGACGCCTCAAAGTGCACAGGTTGCGGCCTGTGCGCTGATGCCTGCCATTTCAGCGCGATCCGTCCTGATGATGAGCAGGGAACCTATCGAGTTGACGACCTGGCCTGCGAAGGCTGCGGTCTGTGTCAACACGTGTGCGATTTTGACGCCATTAGCACCACGCCGAGTACTGTGGGCAAATGGTATATATCGGGAACGGACTACGGGCCGATGGCACACGCACGGCTGGGAATCGCGGAGGAAAATTCAGGACGGCTTGTGGCCCAGGTGCGCAATGTTGCCGCGGATCTTGCCCGGGATTTGAAAAAGGAACTTATCCTTGGCGACGGCCCACCGGGAACCGGTTGCCCTGTAATTGCCTCCGTCAGCGGCGCGGATCGAGTTTTAATTGTCACCGAACCCACGGTTTCGGGCGTTCACGATATGCAGCGCGTGCTTCAACTCACAGAACATTTCCGCATTCCCGCACTTATCGTTATCAACAAGGCCGATCTTAATATGGAACAGGCCCAGCGGATCGAAACCATTGCCCAAGAAATGGGATCCCGCGTTATCGGCAGGATTCCTTTTGATCACAATGTGAACGATGCACTGATGGCGGGAAAAACAGTCATTGAGTACGGGAAAGGGCCGGCTTTTAAGGCCATTGTTCATCTTGGGGATCAACTCAGCAAAGCAATACAATAAAGGAGAATATAGAAATGAAGATTGCCGTAACATCCACCGGACCGACGCTTGATGATACGATTGAGACACGTTTCGGGCGTTGCTCCTACTTTTTAATCATCGATCCGGACACATTAGAGTTCAAGTCCATTCAAAACCCCAATATTGCATTGGGGGGCGGCGCAGGGATCCAGTCCGCGCAGCTCATGTCGAACGAAGACGTGTCGATCGTGCTGACCGGCAATTGTGGCCCGAACGCATTTCAGACATTCGGCGCGGCCGGAATACAGGTGATTACCGGTGTCAGCGGCCAAGTGCGGCAGGCTGTTGAGCAGTACAAATCCGGTACATTGTCCAGCGCCTCCGCCCCCAACGTGCAGAGCCATTTCGGCATGGGAATGGGCGGCGCCGGAGGTCGCGG
>JAVCCG010000078.1 GCA_030765605.1 Candidatus Alcyoniella australis | reverse complement strand
TGCTCGCGGGGTTACCCATGCACGAGGCAGCGACAACGGGCCAGTTCGTACTCTTTGCAACAGCGGCGGCAGCAACGCTTATTTTTAAAAAAGGGAAAATCCTCTCCGTGCCGCTTGCATTGTTTCTCGCCGCTTTAACGGCAAGCATGGCGTTTACCGGTGGTTTTCTGGCTCACCTTTTCAGCGGCAGAGAATTGAAAATCGTTTTTTCGATTTTATTGGCCTTTGCAGGGACAGCTATGTTTTTCACGGTAGAGGAAAACAAAAAGAAGCCGAATTCGAGGCGGGGATACTGGAATTTAAAAACAGGCAAGGAGCTTTTTGTCATAAATCTGTGGTTGGCTGTGCCCCTTGCAATGGCTACAGGCTTTTTTGCGGGGATGGTCGGTGTTTCGGGAGGATCATTTCTAGTCCCACTGATGGTAATAGCATGCGGCGTACCAATGCGCATCGCGGTAGGAACAGCTTCAGCAATGGTAGCAGCAACCGCATTTGCTGGTTTCATGGGGCATGCCTTACATGGAAGCTTCAATCCTACTTGGGCTATACCAATTGCCGGAATAACGATTTTTGGCGGTATTTTAGGAGGCAAAATCGCTCTTAAATCAAAACCAAAATATCTCAAATTGCTTTTTGCCGTCACTACGCTCATTGCGGCCGTACTCATGCTGGTAAATGCGAGTGTCGCCAAGTGATTTGTATCGTTATCCTAGCTTGGCAAACCCATATCCACGGCGCTGGTCTTCCCAGAGCACCGGGGGTTCGCGGTGCGTGAGCTTGGACAGAGATAACCTGTCGCTCGCCAAAACTCGTCCGCCAATGAAATCAACATGTTCTCAGGGCCAGAGCGCGCACTTGACTTTTGAGCCACAGTCATTATTTTGTACCGACCAGTCAGTTTAATTACGATCGGCACTGACGATGATGCATGAAGTTTTGGCTTTCGTTGTTCTGGGGCTCTACGGCCTGACGACGTTGCTCTACCTGCTGCGTTTTTTCAGGCCCGAATACGCCCTGGGCCGTTACGGCGCGCTGGCCCTGCGCCTAACGCTGTTCGTGCACCTGGCGTTCATTCTGTTGGCCTGGAACCACCTGGGCCGACTGCCGCTGCACAACCGCTTCGAGATGCTTTCGCTGGTGATCTTCTGCTACTCCTCTCTTTATTTGATACTGGAGTGGCGCACCGAGCAGCGCGAGGTGGGAGGCTTTGTACTGGCTTTGGCCACGGTGTTCTTCGGCGTTTCGCTGTTCGCGCTGGGTCAGCCCGCGGCCGCGGACCAGACCCTGCATGGGCCGGTGTTCACGATTCACGTGCTGGCCTTGACCCTGGCCTATGCCGGGCTGTTTCTCGGCTTCCTGTTCAGCGTGCTGTACATGCTCCAGCACTACGAGATCAAGCAGCGCAGGCTCGGCGTGTTCTACCAGCGCCTGCCGTCCCTGGGCATGCTCGCGACCATGTCCAATCACGCCAACTCCGTGGGCTGGACCTTCCTGACCGTGGGCATTATCGCCGGCAGCATTTGGGCCAAGCAGGTTTGGGACATCAACATTTTCTTCGATCCCAAGCCGGCGGCCACGCTGATCGTCTGGCTGCTGTATTTAGTTAACCTGCTGCTGCGCCTGGCGCCCACCTGGACGCACAAGCGATCGGCGCAACTGACGCTGTTCTCGTTTTGCAGCCTGTTGTTCGCCTATGGGCTGCTGACCTTCCTGGCCTCGTCCAGCCACAGTTTTTAGAGCGATGAGCAGGACCTACCCCATCCAGTTGATGATCGAGGGACGGTCTTGCCTGGTGGTGGGCGGCGGTGAGGTGGCGGCGCGCAAGGCCGAGGCGCTGCTCGAGGCCCGGGCCGAGGTCCGCGTGGCAGCTCCGCGCCTGATGCCCGCAATGCAGAAGCTGGTGGACGCGGGCCTGGTCAGCTACATCGCCGGGAAGTTCGACCCGGCCCAGCTCGACGATGTGGCGCTGGTGATCGCGGCCACGGACGACCAGTCGGTCAACCGCGCCGTGCACCGGCACACCTCGCAACGCGGGCTGCTGGTCAACGTGGTGGACCAGCCCGAGCTGTGCAGCTTCATCGTGCCCGCGGTGGTGCGCCGCGGCGAGTTGTGCATCGCGATCTCCACCGGCGGTGCCGGACCGGCCCTGGCCAAGCGTCTGCGCCGCGAGCTCGAGCAGCAGTTCGGCGAGGAGTACGCCGAGTACCTGGAGATCATCGCAGCCTGCCGCGACCACGCGCGCCAACGCTATCCCCACGATGTCCAGGCGCGGATGGAGGCCGGACGGCGTGTGGCGCAGCTCGAGCTGCTGCCGCTGATCAGCAACGGCGAGCGCGAGCGGGCCGATGCGGGAGGCGATGGCGTGCGTGTAGCTCTGGTGGGCGCCAACCATCGTTGCTCGAGCCTGGGAGTCCGCGAGCAGTTGGCTTTCCCGTCCCCGCGACTGGGCGACGCACTGCGCGCGCTGCACGCCTGCGACGAGATCGCCGAGTGCCTGATCCTCTCCACCTGCAACCGCACCGAGCTGCTGGCCGCGTTCAAGCCCGAACTTTTCAATGCGCAGCGGCTGTCCAGCTTTCTGGCCGAGCAAAGCGGGCTCGCGCAGCTGCAGGTGTGCGATTCGACCTACACCTACCTCAACGGCCAGGCCGTGTCGCACCTGTTCGAGGTGGCCTCGGGTCTGGACTCGATGGTGCTCGGCGAAACCCAGATCTTGGGCCAGCTTAAGGACGCCTACCGCGCCGCAGTCGAGGCGCAGACCACCGGGCCGCTGCTGAACAAGCTGATGCACATCACCTTCCGCGTTGCCAAGCGCGTGCGTAGCGAGACCGGCATCGGCCGCGGCTCGCTGTCGGTCAGCCAGGTGGCCTGCGACTTGGCGGCCAAGATCTTTTTGCACCTCGAACAATGCCGGGTGCTGCTGATCGGCGCGGGCGAGAACGCAGAGCTGGCCGCGCGCATCCTGCGCGACCGTGGTGTCCAACGACTGACGATCCTCAACCGTACCCTGCAGCGCGCCCAGGAGTTGGCTAATCGCCTCGACGCCGAAGCAGGAGACCTGCAACAGCTCGACGCTGCGCTTTGCGAAACGGACATCGTGATCAGCAGCACCGGTTCGCCGCAGCCGTTGCTCGGTTGCGAGCAGATCGCCCGGGCGAGCGCCAAGCGCCGCCGGCCGCTGTTTCTGATCGACATGGCGGTGCCGCGCGACATTGAGCCTGGCGTTGAGAGCATCGAGGGCGTGTTCCTCTACGACATCGACGACCTGGGCAGGCAGGTCGAGGCCAACCTCGCCACGCGCAAAGATGAGCGCCGCCACGCCATGCAGTTGATCGCCTCGGACACCGAACGCTTCGCCCAGTGGCACATGCAGTTCAAGGTCACGCCGACAATCAAACAGCTACAGCAGACCCTGGAGAGCATTCGTATGGACGAGCTGGAGAAGATCGGCGCACAGCTCAGTCCCGAGGTGATGGAGCTGGTGGATGGAACCACGCGCCGGATGACCAAGCGCATGTTGGCGCACCCGATCCTGCATGTGAAAAACGCGGCGCGCCAGCCCAACGCGGCCAAGCTGATCCAACTCGTGCGCGAGATCATGGGCCTGCCCGAGGAGCATTCATGACGCGGCTGATCGTCGGCACTCGCGGCAGCGCGCTGGCGCGATGCCAGACCGAAATGTGCATCGAGGCCCTGCTGCGGCTGCGGCCGGAGCTGGAGATCGAGCGCAGGATTATCAGCACCACCGGCGACCAATTGCTCGACCATCCGCTGACCAAGATCGACGACAAGGGTCTGTTCACGCGGCAGATCGAGAAGGCGCTGCTGTGTGGCGAGATCGACCTGGCCGTGCATAGCCTCAAGGACCTGCCCACGGAGCCAACGCCCGACCTGGTTTTGGCCGCGATCATGGAGCGCGAGGACCCGCGCGACATGCTGGTCAGTCCCCGAGGCCTCGGCCCCGACGGCCTGCCCCCGGATGTGCGCATCGGCACGGGCAGCCCGCGTCGACGGGCGCAAATTAGGCTGCTGCGGCCGGACTGCCGCTGCCTGGAGATTCGCGGCAACGTCGAAACGCGGCTACGCAAGCTAGAGCAGTCCGGCGAATACGACGCCCTGGTGCTGGCCGCCGCGGGCGTGCGGCGACTGGGCCTGCTCGACGAGCGCATGCTGCCGCTGAGCTTCGAGCAGATGCTGCCTGCGCCGGGCCAGGGCGCGATGGCCGTGCAGTGCCGCGAAAACGACCGACGCCTGCGCGAGCTGCTGGCGTTGCTCGATCATCGTCTCACGCGCCTGGCCGTGGAGGCGGAGCGTGCGCTGCTGGAGTTCACCGAAGGCGGCTGCCACGTGCCCCTGGGCGCGCACTGCAGGGTGACGGAGAACGCATTGGAGCTGCAGGGGTTGATCGCGACCCCGGAGGGCGACCTGGTGCTGCGCCGCAGCGCGATCGGATCGTCCGACGATCCGCGGGAGCTGGGCCGACGCCTGGGACGCGAGCTGTTGGCGCTGGACGAGGACGGCCGGATTGCGGCGGCTCTGCGGCCCGAGCGCTGTGGAGATGAGCGTGGGCAACGCTAGGCTCGAGCGCCGGGAGGGCATCCTCGACGCGACGATCAGGCTGTTCGCCGAGCGCGACTTCCACTCGGTGCAGATGGACGAGATCGCGCGTAGCGCGGGCGTTGCCAAGGGCACGCTTTACTACAACTTCAATTCCAAGCTCGAGCTGTACCACGCGGCCCTGACCTTTCGCCTCGACCGCCTGGTGCGGCTGCTCGAACAGACCTACTCCGAGCGCAACGAGCCCTGGCGCAACCTGCGCAGCTACCTGATCCACTGGCAGGCGTTCATGGTGCGCAACCCGGACTTCTATCGAATGTGGCGCGCGGGCAAAGGCCGGCTCGAGGACGAGTCGCTGCAACGCCTGCAACAACGGCTGTTCGAGTTGCTGTGCTCGGTGCTGCGCCAGGGAAGCCGGGCCGGAGCCTTCGGCGAGCTGTGCGAACAGCAAACCGCGTCGCTGATCCTGGGCATGCTCGGGGCGCTGGTGGAACGGCAGATCGCGGGGAACGGGGAGGTCGAAGGCCCGGAGCCGATCCTCGAGCTGCTGCAAAACGGACTGGGACGAGGAGCGCAAAGATGATCAAAGCGGGGACCGTCTATCTGGTGGGCGCGGGTCCGGGCGACCCGGGACTGCTGACCCTGCGCGGTAAGCAGGTGCTGGCCGCGGCCGACGCCGTGGTCTACGACAACTTGGCCAACGACGCACTGCTGGCGTACGCCCGGCCTGACGCGCGGCTGATCTACGTGGGCAAACGCGCGGGCCAACACAGCCTGCGGCAGGATCAGATCAACCCGCTGCTGGTCGAGCTGGCGCGTTCGGGCAGCAGCGTCTGCCGCCTCAAGGGCGGCGACCCGTTCGTGTTTGGCCGCGGCGGCGAAGAGGCGTTGGCTCTGGCCGAGGCCGGGTTGGACTTTGAGGTGGTGCCAGGGATCAGCGCGGCTGTTGCGGTTCCCGCCTACGCCGGGATCCCGGTGACCCACAGGGGCCTTGCATCCACTTTCGCCGCAATCACAGGCCACGAGGACCCAACAAAGGAAAGCTCCGACATCGATTGGGCCCGGATCGCAACAGGCGTCGGAACGCTGGTGTTTTTCATGGGCGTGCGCAACCTGGAAAGGATCTGCGCCGCGCTTATGGAAAACGGCCGAAAGCCCCACACGCCTGCTGCGCTTATCCGCTGGGGAACCATGCCGGACCAACAGACGGTGACCGGCACGCTTGAGACCATCGTCGACGCCGCCCGCAAAGCCGACATCAAGCCCCCGGCGCTTTTTGTTGTGGGCGAGGTCGTGGCCCTGCGCGAAAAGCTAGCATGGTTTGAAAACCGGCCGCTTTTCGGAGCAACCGCCGTTGTCACAAGGGCAAGGGCCCAGGCCTCGGGCCTTGCGGCAACCCTTTCCGGGCTGGGCGCAAAGGTGATCGAGTTTCCCGCTATTCGTATCGAGCCGCCTGAAAACGGCGAGCCTTTGGCCGGCGCAGCATCAAGGCTTCACACCTACGACTGGGTGGTGTTCACATCGATAAACGGCGTTTTGGCAATTAGCGGCGCGCTTTCGGACTTGGGCCTTGACGCAAGGGCTTTTGGTTCGGCGAAGATATGCGCCATAGGACCGGCCACCGCCGACGCGCTTTTGGGCATCGGTATTCGGGCCGACCTTGTGCCCGAGCGCTACGTGGCCGAGTCGGTGGCAAAAGCGCTTATCGCAGCCGGGCCGATCAAGGGCAAACGGGTGCTTTTACCAAGGGCCGACCTTGCCCGGGAGGCCCTTGCCGATGCGCTTTTGCACGCCGGGGCGATTGTGGACGAGGTCTGCGCCTACAGGACAGTTCCGGAACAAGGAGAGCCCGACGCCATAGCGCGAATCATGGACGCAAAAGAGCCGATCATCACCTTTGCAAGCTCATCGACGGTGAGAAACTTCGCAGCCTTTGCCGGCGATGAGGTCATGGCCGAGCTTTTGGGCCGGGCGCTTTTCGCATCCATCGGCCCTGTCACCAGCAAGACCATGAAAGACCATGGCATCCCGATTCACATAGAGGCGAAAACCTACACAATCCCCGGCCTGATCGAGGCGATCCTGGATCACCTCGCCGGCGGAAAGGTCCTTTGATGATAGGAATCAGCAAGCTTTATTGCGGCACAGTGGAGCCTTCGGACGCGCTTCGCTACGGCCGCCGGTCCGATAAGCTGCCAAGCGAGCTCTTGCAATTCTCCGCCGACAAAAAGCCGGTGGTGGTCTGGAACTGCACCCGTCGCTGCAACCTCAACTGCGTTCACTGCTATTCCCGATCCGCCGACACCAACTACGGCGGCGAGCTTACCACCACCGAAGGCAGGGCCATGATCGACGACCTGGCCGCGTTCGGCGCTCCGGTGCTGCTTTTTTCAGGCGGCGAGCCGCTGATGCGTCCGGACGTCTTCGAGCTTGCCGAGTACGCGGTGTCAAAGGGAATGCGGGCAGTATTGTCCACCAACGGCACGTTGATAGACGAGCCCACGGCCAAGCGTCTGAAAAACATCGGGCTTTCGTATGTCGGCATTAGCCTGGACGGGATGGAAGAGGTCAACGACAAATTCCGGGGTAAAAAAGGCGCGTTCGCATCGGCCATGGCCGGTATCGAAAACAGCAGCAACGCCGGGCTCAAGGTCGGGCTACGGTTTACCATCAACAGGAAAAACGCCGATCAGATATCATTGATATTCGATTTGGTCGAAAAGCGGGAAATCCCCAGGGTCTGCTTTTACCACCTGGTCTACTCCGGCCGCGGGTCCGACCTTGTGAAAGAGGACCTGGACCATGCTCAGACCAGGACGGCGGTGGATCTGATCATGGACAGAACCGCCGCTTTGCACAAATCCGGCAGGCTCACAGAGGTGCTCACCGTGGACAATCACGCCGACGGCGTCCACCTGTACAACAGGCTGCGCCGCGAAAATCCCGAGCGGGCAAAAAAGGTTCTGGAGCTTTTGCAATACAACGAGGGCAACAGCACAGGCCGCGGCATCGGGTGCGTAAGCTGGAACGGCAGCGTTCACCCGGACCAGTTCTGGCGCAACCACGTTTTGGGAAATGTGCGCAAACGTCCCTTTTCCGAGATCTGGACAGATTCTGAAAACGAGTTTTTGATGAAGCTCAAAGACAAGCGACCTCACCTTACTGGCCGGTGCAAAAACTGCCGGTGGATCAACGTGTGCGGGGGCAACTTCAGAGCCCGGGCCGAGGCTGTGACCGGAGACCCGTGGGCCGACGATCCGGCATGCTATTTGACCGATGACGAGATTGCGCCAGTGGAGTGACAATGGACGCGCTGGACCGGGCCATCGTTGAGATGATTCAGACCGATTTTCCGATCTGCGTATCTCCGTACGCCGAGATCGGGCGGCGCGTGGGCAGTGATGAATCAGAGGTGATCCGCCGTCTTGGCGCGCTCAAAGAGCGCCAAATCATCCGTAGGATCGGCGCGCTTTTCGATCCGCGAAAGCTCGGGTACGTATCGACCCTGGTCGCAGCAAGGGTTTCGCCCGATCTGTTGGAAGAAACCACGGATGCGATCAACGAATACAACGGCGTGACCCACAACTACCTACGCGATGCAAGCTACAACGTCTGGTTCACGCTGATCGCAAAGGGCGATTCGGCCCGCGCCAAGATACTTGCAAGGATCGCAAAGCTTCCCGGCGTTCTGGTTCTTCACAGCCTGCCCGCCGAGCGGTTTTACAAACTTAAGGTCGATTTTAAAACCCTTGAGAGCGCTGATGACGCAAGCTGAGCGCATCAAGATCATAAGGTTTATACAGGGCGATCTGCCGCTTGAGCCCCGGCCTTATTCAAAGCTTGCGAAGATTATGGGATTGTCCGAGGAGGATATCGTATCCGAGATCGCCACGATGAAGGCCGAGGGTGTTATGCGCCGTTTCGGCATGGCGGTCCGCCATAAAAATCTGGGCTATCTTGCCAACGGCATGGCCGCTTTCGACGTGGCCGATGACAGGGTCGATGCGGTCGCTTCGATCATGACCAAAAGGCGCGAGGTGAGCCACTGCTACTTGCGGCCCAGGATTATCGACTGGCCTTACAACCTTTACGCGATGATACACGGTCGGACCCGCGATGAGGTTTTGGCCGTGGCCGAAAAGATCGCAAATCAGACGGGCGAAACACGATACGAGGTTTTGTTTTCAATAAAAGAGCTAAAGCGCACCAGCATGCGCTATTTTTCGGAGGACGATTAGATGCCATTTCCAGTCGAGCGGCTGCGACGGCTTCGGATCAGCGAGAACATAAGGCGGATGGTGCGCCAGACCCGCATAAGCTGCGACAACCTTGTCATGCCGCTTTTCGTTCGGCCGGGCAGGGGTATAAGCGAGCCCATTGGGGCCATGCCCGGATGCTTTCGGATGTCGGTGGACCTGATCGCCGCCGAATGCGAAAAGATCCAATCGCTCGACATCCCGGCTGTGATCCTGTTCGGCATCCCCGAGTCCAAGGACGATAACGGCTCGGGCGCATGGGACGATAACGGGATCGTGCAAAGCGCGGTGCGGGCCATCAAGAAAGCCGTGCCCTACCTGACCGTGATTACCGACGTGTGCCTTTGCGAGTACACCAGCCACGGGCATTGCGGCGTGATCGAGCAAAACGCCGTTGACAACGACGCGACGTTGCCGTTGCTGGCCCGGACAGCGCTGAGTCATGCGGATGCGGGAGCGGACATTGTGGCGCCTTCGGACATGATGGACGGCCGGGTGGGCGTGATACGAGAGGCGCTGGACGACGCTGGGTTTGTGGACAAGGCGATCATGGCTTATTCGGCCAAGTACTGCTCATCGTTTTACGGCCCGTTTCGAGAGGCCGCTGATTCGGCCCCGGCGTTCGGGGACCGGCGGTCCTACCAGATGGACCCGGCCAACCTGGACGAGGCGATAAGGGAAATCTCCCTTGACATCGACGAGGGAGCCGACATCGTCATGGTCAAACCGGCGCTGCCGTATCTCGACGTGATCCGCCGCGCAGCCGACGAGTTCGAGCTGCCCATCGCCGCGTACAACGTGTCAGGCGAGTTTGCCATGATAAAGGCCGCAGCCGAGCGGGGCTGGCTGGACGGCGAGCGGGCCATGATGGAGTCTTTGATATCGATCCGCAGAGCCGGCGCGCAGATTATCCTCACCTACTTCGCCATGGAGGCTGCGGCCCTGATCCGGGGCGGCCGTTGAAAGAACACGATGCTTTCATCCCGCGGCTGATCGCATGGGAGGTGACCCGCTCGTGCGTGCTGGAATGCATGCACTGCCGCGCCGCCGCCTGCAAGGGCCCTTATGCGGGCGAACTCGACACGGATCAGATCAAGGCGGTGATGGACGACATCGCATCGTTTGCAAAGCCGATCATCATCCTGACCGGCGGCGAGCCGATGCTGCGAGACGACATTCTCGAAATCACCCGTTACGGCGCATCGCTGGGCCTTCGGATGGTCATGGCCCCTTGCGGGATGCTTCTGACCGAGAAAAAGGCAAAGGAGTTCAAAGACGCCGGGATACAGCGCATCTCAATCAGCCTCGACGGTCCCGACGCCAAAAGCCACGACGCTTTTCGCGGGGTTGTGGGCGCATTTGACGGGGCCATGACCGCGATCGAAAACGCGAAAAAGGTGGGCCTTGAGTTTCAGATCAACACCACGGTGAGCAAGGTAAACCTGGACCGGCTTCCCGAGATCCTCGATCTTTCGGTCAGCCTTGGCGCTGTGGCGTTTCACCCGTTTTTGCTGGTGCCCACAGGCAGGGGCAAACAGATGGCCGACCTTGCCATCACCCCGGAGCAGTACGAGGAAACGCTCGTATGGATCTACGAAAGGCGGGGCGATCTGCCGCTGAATTTCAAGCCGACCTGCGCGCCCCATTACTACCGGATTTTTCGCCAAAAAGAGCGCGCCGCGGGCCGCAGCGTCACGGTCGAGACCCATGGCATGGACGCCATGAGCAAAGGCTGCATGGGCGGGCTTAGCTTCGCGTTCATATCCCACGTGGGCAAGGTGCAGATGTGCGGGTTTGCGGAAGAGGAGGCAGGTGACCTGCTTCAAAGCGGCTTGTCGTTTAAGAAGATCTGGCGGGAAAGCGAGTTTTTTCTCAAATTGCGTGACTGGGAAAATTACAAGGGCAAGTGTGGCTATTGCGAGTTTCGCAAGGTCTGCGGCGGTTGTCGCGCAAGGGCATTTGCCGCCACAGGCGATTATTTCGCCGAAGAGCCGTATTGCGTTTATGAGCCGAAAAAGCGCCGGGAGGGTAGATGAGACGGGACAGTTCTAAAAAGATGTTCGACATGGCGCAAAAGGTGCTGGTGGGCGGGGTCAACTCGCCTGTGCGCGCCTTTCGCTCGGTGGGCGGCGAGCCTGTGTTTTTCGCATCGGCAAAAGGCGCTGTCATGCGCGATGTCGATGGCAACGACTACGTCGATTACGTGGGCTCATGGGGCCCGATGATCCTGGGCCACTCCCGGCCCGAGGTGACCAGGGCGCTTTTGGAAAGCGTCGAAAAGGGCACCAGCTTCGGTGCGCCCGGTGAGATGGAGCACCTGCTCGGCGCGCTTGTTTGTGAGCGTGTGAATTCCGTCGAAAAGATCCGGTTCGTCAACTCGGGCACCGAGGCGACCATGGGCGCTTTGCGGCTTGCCAGAGGCTTCACGGGCAGGGCCAAGGCGATCAAGTTCGAAGGCTGCTACCACGGCCACGGCGATTCGTTTTTGATAAAAGCCGGGTCGGGCGCGCTGACATTTGGCGAGCCCGATTCGTCCGGCGTGACCGCGGGCGTAGCAAAAGACACCCTGACAGCCCAGTTCAACGACCTCGAATCGGTGATGGCGCTTGCGGACAACAACCCGGGCGAGATCGCCGCCGTCATTGTTGAGCCTGTTGCCGGAAATATGGGCGTTATCGGGCCGCGGCCCGGGTTTTTACAGGGGCTGCGCGAGCTTTGCGACCGAGACGGGATCGTGCTTATCTTCGATGAGGTGATGACAGGCTTTCGGGTCGGGCCCGGCTCGGCCCAGGGGCTTTTCGGCGTGACGCCGGACCTTACCTGCATGGGCAAGGTGATCGGCGGCGGGCTGCCTGTGGGCGCTTTTGGCGGAAAAGCCGAAATCATGGACAACTTGAGCCCTTTGGGACCCGTCTACCAGGCGGGCACGCTGTCGGGTAACCCGCTGGCCATGGCCGCCGGATACGCCACGCTCAGCCTGCTCACCCAAGATGTCTACGACGCGCTGGAAAGCTATGGGGCGAGGCTTGAGGCGGGCCTGATTGAAAGAGCAAAAAATGCGGGCGTGCCGGTTGCGATCAACCGGGTAGGGTCGATGATGACAATGTTTTTCACAACGTCCAGGGTGTTCGATTTCGCCTCGGCCAAGACCACGGACACAGCCCGCTTCGGTGCGTTTTTCAACGCCATGCTAAACGCAGGCGTCTATCTGCCGCCGTCGGCCTTTGAGGCCTGGTTCATAAGCGCGGCCCACGTCGACGCCGAGCTTGAAAAGACCCTTGACGCGGCAAAAGCGGCGTTCGCTTAGGCCGGATCGAGCTTATGGATGGTCGCTCCCGGCTGTCGCTCGCCAAAACTCGTCCGTCAATGAAATCGCTATGTTAGCAGCCTGCCAGCAGTGGCGTATGTTTGGCCACATTAAAGCTCGCAATCTGTTAAAAACTGACCTGTCAGGCTACCAACGTGTTGAATCCATCGATTAACGAGTTTTGGCGAGCGACAGCGCTCCGCTTCCGGTTGTTTTAAGGCGAGTCAACGAAAAGAACATCACAGAAATCCATGCCGAAATCGCAGAGGCAAAGACCCTAAATGTGAACGGCGCCAGGGACTATGTCTTGGGGACCAATTTCAGTCGTTGGCTGATGCATATCACTCTGTCGTTGCCCAGATCGATTCGGCTGTTGGGCTGGAAAGTTCTTTTGCGAAACCCTTTGCGAGTAAAGAAGACGATGGTAGCCGCGCTTTACTCCAGAGTCAGGGGATAGACCCAAGGCGCGTCGAAGAATGAAATGACCCCAGCCACGATGCTGTCGCCCGCCGCGATCCATTCGAAGTGTACTGCCACAGCGCCGGTCGGCACGGCGGTGGTCTTGCTGTATTGGAACCATTCGGGAATGTTGACCGGACCCAGCTCATCGCTTTGCAAGAGTTCGCCCGAATCGCCCAGGAACGAAAGCCGTAAAACAGCGTTTGAGCGCGGATTCCATGTGCGTAGGTACGAACCCCATTGCAAGGCGAGCTTGCCTGCGGCGATCCGATCGGCATAGGTGGTGAGGGGAATAACCTGTGAAACCGTCTTTGCCTCCGGTGCTACCAAAAACGCGCCGAGCCAGTAATCGCCTGTGGCCGTGTTGACGTTGACGTTGGATCGGATGGGGATGAAATGATCTTTTGCCAGGATGACACCGGCGGGAATATTCCAGTAAGCCCGGCCGTCCTCAAACAGCGGATTGGCCACCAGGTTGCCTCCGACCAGCTCGTGCGGTTTATCCAGGGTCACGACTGACAAGTGCAGGGCATCGAAGGATGTCGAGTTGAAGGTCAGAGGCATTTCGCCGGCCACAGCCCGTAGAATGATCTTGGCAAAACGGGTTCCGGGCGGAATCGTATCCGTCACCCGCCAGGGTTGCCAATACATCACGTCGAACCGTCTCCCCGAAATGTGTTTGAGAAGATTGCCCTGTTCGTCGAGCAGTTCCACAACCCCTTCGCCTTCGTCATGGGGAAGCAGGATATTGGATGTGCCGCCTTCCTCAATTCGGTATCCCGTGGCCGAGGCTCCTCCAAAAACCAGCAGACCGTGACCAGCATCGATGACCTCGGCAAAATCCGCCAAGGGGACCATCTGCTCGGCCCGCCCTTGGAGCGTGGCCAATGATCCGCAGAAATAACTGTCACCGGCCAGGGGAAGCACGTGATTGAACCCGGAAGACGGCTCCATACCATCCAAGGTCCAGCCGGGTTCGCCCAGCTCCGCACCGGGGTTCTCCACGAGATTTTCGTAAAGCGGAAAGGAAAGCTCCAAGATTTGAGTGGTCTGGGCGCCGTCGAGATCAACGGCAGAAAGGACGCGGGCGGTCAGCTCGATGCCGGTGGGCAATGCGTGAGCCGCCACAACCTGAACCAGTGTGCCCTCGCCGATGATCTGCAGGTGTGATAATTCGATCTCAGTGTCTCCGGCATAAAGCTCCACCTGGGCGTCGGCCAGCGGCTTGTCGAAAAGCAGTCCGATCGATTCGGGCCCCAGGCCATAAACCACGTCGAGCAGTAGCGGCGGTACGAAGCCGACCGTGTCCGGGAAAAAGACGCTGGTGGTCTGCGGCTTGTGGTCCGAGCGGTTGGGCGTCAGGTGAATGATCTCGCCGTCCACAGCGCAGCCGCCGGAAGATTTGTTGAAATAGGTGTTGTCGATCAACTGCTGGCCTTCCGCGCCGTAGAACATCACAGCCGGCCAGGTCGTTCTACACGACGGGCAAACGCCCAGGGACGCCCAGGTATCGGCCAGGCACTCATCCAGAATCCGGGCCTGGGTGGAGCCCAATTCCTCGTTCCAGTCGCCCATCAGCAGGATGCGCTCGACCGGATCGAGGGCCAGATAGTCGTCGACCAATTCGCGGTTTTGCAGATCGCCGACATCATCCCAATTCACATGCACGCCGTAAACGGAAACCTCCCGGCCTTTGATCTCGACTGTTGCGTGCAGAAAACGCCCCCAGCCCGCGACCGCGTATTCGTGCCGTTGGGGATCGATCAGCGGCGTGGCCGACATCAGGGATTGCTCTTCAGCGTAGAAGAAGTACATGCTCAGTTCCTCGGCTATCGGCTGAGCATATTCCTCGGGGCATTCCTGCAAGGAAAACATATCAAACGGGCCGTAAGCAGCGAGGGCCCGGCCGATTTCCTCGGGCGATCCCTCTTTGCCGCCGTGGATATTGAAATTGCCGGTGACGATTGTGATGCCCTCCCTTGGCTGGGCTGGGCAGGAATAGCGTTTCCACTGCAATGGATCAACCGCGGCGATAAAGGGAAAGGAATCGTCGTCATCGTCATTGGAGTCGTCGTCGCCGGAGTCATTATTATCGTCGTTTCCAGAATCGTCTTGATCCTTGGCGCATCCGAAATTACACGCGGCGCAAGCAATCGCGAGCAGAGCCAGCATCAGAAAAATGGTGCGGCTGGTATTGGAGTTCATCGGTGCCTCCGAAAATTCGAAGATCAATCACTTTGGCGGGTTCGATGTCCTGCGAAACCTCGCCGCGAGCGCATCGAAGGCTACAATAACCGAAATTATTGGTTTAACAATAACAGGTCCGATTAATGATGATCTTCTTCAAATCATCGGAAAGATGATTGAAGTAGGCACAGTAACCAGCGACGCGCACCAGCAGATACGGGTATTTCTCCGGATGATCGTAGGCGTCGAGCAATATCTCACGGTTGATCACGTTGGGCTGGATCTGCATGCCGCCTTTCTTGAAAAAGGTGCTAAATATACTCGAGAGGTTTCGAACCCCATCGGGGCCCTGGAACAATGCCGAGTCGATGGTGAAGGTCACGGTGGTGCCGTTGGGCGCGTACTTAACGTAGTCCACTCCGGCAACCGAGTTCAGCGACGAGAGCAGGTCGCTACTCTGCATGCCGTAGTGGGGCGTGATGCTGTTGGCCAACGGCACACCACTCATCCGACCCGAGGGCAGGGAGGGTGTCTTCTTGCCGTAGACGTCGTTGACGTTCAGTGCGTAGTAGCCCGCCGAGTAGCGGCCGTTGCGCGGGCAACCCGGCACTTGGTCCAGGGCGTTGTTGTAGATCTCCAGGGTGCGGTTGACCCAGTCGACGGCCTCCTGTGAGTCGTCCTGACCGAATTTGGGCACTGCCAGCAGCGCCTCGCGGATCTGTTGGTTTTTCTCGCCAACGAAATCGGCGTCCATGGCCTCGATGATCTCCTCGATCGAGTAGAGCTTTTGCTTGAACACCAGCTGGTCGACGGTGTGCAGCGAGTCGGCCGCGTCGGTGATGCCCACTGCCTGGATTCCGCAGCTGTTGAACTTGGCGCCGCCCTGGTTAACGTCCTTGCCGGTCTCGAGACAGTTACGCGAGAGCGAGGAGGTCAGCGGGGTGGTGAACTGCTCGCTGATCATTTTCTCGATCCGCTGGTGATCGGTTAGAACCGAGGTCGCTAGGCAATTCAGGCGGCGCTGGAAGCGCTCGAGCAGCTCGTCCATGCTCTGCGGCGGGTTGATCTTTTTGGCCCGCGCCTTCTTGTAGACCTTCCGCAGCCGGTTGTAGCGCGAGTTGACGAACTCGGAGACCTTGCCATCGCCGTCGAAGTTGTACTCAACAGCCTTGGTCGTCATCTTCTCCAGCCGATTGGGAAGGTCGAAGTGCCACAGGTCGTCCTCTTGCCCCTTGAGCGCCTGGAGCATGGGCAGCACCACGTTCATGTTGGCGCAGTCGGTGTTGCCGTAGTGGTCGTCCGAGGCGTTGGGCTCCACGCAGCCGACGATCGCGTAGTTGCGAGCATCCTCGATCGTGGTGTCGTAGTGCCGTTGCAGGGTCTCGAGATACAGCTCGTCGTTGTACAACGCGGGCATGGGTGAGCCGTTGATGTAGACCTCGGCTAGCCGGTCGAGGTACTTCTGCGGACTGTCCGGGTGGATGCGGGCGGTCATGTTCACCGCGTAGGGTTGCAACTCGCAGATGTCGAGCAGGGCGTAGGTCAGGTCGTTGGTGGCGTCCTTGCCATCGCGACCCAGGCCGCCGGCGGTCACGGTCTGGTCTGTGGACATGGTCTCGAACAGTCGGCCCACGCGTAGGTAAGTGTCGCCGTCGTTGACCAGGAAGGCCTCGTCCATCTTGAGGATAAACAGCGCCAGCAGCTCCTTGGCCCGTTCGTAGTCGATGATGCCGGCCGCTTTGTCGCGCTCGTAGTAGGGGTTGAGGATCTGATCCAGGCGTCCGGGGGAAACGGCGTTCTCAAAAGACTCGATGCACAATGCGATGTGCAGGAACAGCATGCACTGCAAGGCTTCGTGGTAGGTGCGGGCCGGGTTGCGCGGCACGTGGCGGCAGATGGCGGCCAACTGCTCGAGCTCGGCGCGTCGCCGCTGATCGGGCTCCCGGCGGCTGAGCTCGGAGAGTTTGTCCGCATAGTTCTGGGCCCAGCTCTCCAGGGAACGCAGGGCGATGATCAGGGCGTCGTAGAAGTCCTGGTCGTTCTCCGGGTGTTCCCGGCGCTTGATTTCGACCTGTTCGATCAGACCGCTGGTCCCCAACTCGAGAAGCCGCTCGTAGTTGACTATGAAGTGCGCGATCCCGGCCAAGTTGTTGTTAAAGCCCGTATTCATTTCCGAGGCCCGCGCAAAGTACTGGGCGTAGCCGTTAAACGAATCAAAGGCGTGAGTAAGCAGGCCGTGCTTGAGCCAGAAGGGCAAGATGTCCTTGTAGAAATCGATCTTGTCTTCCCGCGAGCACTTGAAGGGGATCGGATCCTGGCGGTCGATATGGTGCAGGATCATGCCGAAGACAGCGCCCGAATATTCCTCCCAGGGCTGCGAGCCGCGGCGCTTAGAGGTGAAGTTGCCGACCAGCAGTTCTTGGGGATAGATAAGTACTTCTTTTTTGCACAACACATAATCCAGGCGCTCGGCGCGATGCACTGGGTTGGGTTTGTCAAAGCCGTTGCGCTTGTAGTACTCGGTCTTGAGTCGGGCAACCTCAAAGCATAGCTCGTAGTCGCTTTCCCTGATCGCATTTTGTATATCGTAAACGCGTTGGGGGAAAACGGCCTGGTGCCTTGACGAATCAAGGTCAAGGCATGCGGCTTTGATGCCTTTTTTCTTGAAAAGCTCCACTGCTTTTTTAACGGAAGCCAAGGCCTGATCGTTTGTAATATTGAGCGTCTCCAGCTCCAGGCCCAGTTGCTTGGCCTTGTCCTCGTACATGTTGTGGTATTTCAGCAGCTCTATCGAGCGATGGCTCACCGACTTCAAATATTTGGCAGCGGCCATGATATCGCGCTGGCTATCGTTGTAGCCCGGCACCATCACCATGCGGAATTTGACGTTGGCTTTCAGATCGATCAGATTCTTGATATTGCTGCGGATTAATCTGGTGTTTTGTTTTGTGTATTTCTTATGCAGTATTTCATCACCGACAAGCTTCAGGTCAACCAGGAACAGATCGATGTATGGAGCCAGCTTTGCGACATTTTTCCATGGCACGTGGAGGGATGTCTCAACCGCAACGTGTATTTTCTCTTTTTTCAATAATTTCAACAGAGAAATCAGGGCAGCGGGATCCTGCAGCAACGGGTCGCCACCGCTCAGAGTTACGCCGCCGCCTGTTTTTAAGTAATAATCTTTATCCCGCAAGACGATTTTTGCGATCTCGGGGATCGAATAATCGTTGTCAAGCGCTATATCAGGGTTCAATGAAAACGACTCGGGATTTTGGCACCACAGGCATCGCAAAGCGCACCCCTGGAAGAAAATTGTTGTTCGAATGCCCGGGCCGTCATGGACGCACGTGCGCTGTATTGTCAGGACCCTGAGCTTGTTTTTGCCAAGGCCTTGTTTTTTATTTGCTGGATGACCGGAGACGCTTTGCTTTAAAGGATGCTGGCCCTGTACGGACATCTTATTTAACTCCGTCTAAAACATGGTGGATCACGCAGTGCATCACTACGCCTCAGGCCCCAAAACCTAAGAAGGCGAAATCCACCAGCTCGGTTATCAGTTTGTGGATATCCACGGCGTTGTGCTCGTCGTTGAGCCACATTGTCATGTGGCGCAGTCCCATGCCCACAATGGCCTGGGAGACGATGGCCGTGTTGCAGGGCCGGGCGAAGCCCTGGGAAACGGCGTGGTCCAGATAAAAGGCCGCAAGGCCGGCAAGCTGGTCGTAAAGATCGTTGGTGCGCTGCTCGAACTCTCGATCGACGGTGGGAGCTTCCCGCAGCAGCAGGGCCAGCTTGCGATTCTTTTCCGCCAGGACCGCCATGGCCATCACAGCGTTCATGCTGGCATCGCGGTACTCATCGGCATTGGAGGGTAGGTTGACTGTCATGAACTCGAACTGGCTCAGCAGCATTTGGCCAAACCGGTCCATGATGGCGTCGATCAGGTCGCGCTTGCTTTTAAAGTGACGATAGAAGGTGCCCTGACCAACGCCTGCTCGAGCAACAATGTCGGAAATGAGGCTGCGATGATAACCCTTGTCGTAGAACACATCGATGGCAGCGTTAAGCAGATCCTGGCGTGTGTTCTCCTTGCGGTCGTAATCACGCTGTTGTCTTAAAGGAGAAACCATGGCCATACTCCTGCCAATCTAGCTAGAGCCTATGCCAAACGGACGGACCAGTCAATTCCGTTTCTCGCGCCCATTCTATTTAAATTGGTGGCTCAAAAGCAGAAAATTATCGCCCGAGCCCAGGGCTAGCCTAAATCAACAGGCAGGATGATCAACCTCTTGGCTGGGACCGACTCGGTTGTAACGGCCAAACACGGAAGGTCGACCTTGTGTCTGATCGCTGTGGACCATCAGGGCGTACCTCCCAATTACCACGCCATGGCCGATCCAAGTCAGTGATATCGGCGGCTTTGGTTGACTTCTCCTGATGTGAAAGCTATTAAATCCCTACTGTGAGTATTTAATCGGAGAACTTATTGACGAACGAACGGAAGCCTCGATCCGTGGATCGCCGGATCGCACTGCTGATATTTGTGCTGTGCTGGCTGTCGTTCGTCTATTTTTTCAACGGCGGGTCGTGGTGCGTCAACGGCTATGTCGACCTGACCCGGGCGATTGTCGAGCAGGGGACGCTGAGGCTGGACGACTATCGCGCCAACACCGGCGATTGGGCGGTTTCCGGCGGGCATTATTACCTGGCGAAATACCCTGGGCCCTCGATGCTCGCGGTGCCGTTTTACTTCGTCTACGACGCGCTGTTCCCCCATGCGTTCGATACGTTTGTCGGAGCCCAGGCTGCCGTGCACATGACCACGGCGTTTACCGTCTCGCTACTCGCCGCTTTCGCATTCGCATTGTTCTACCTTTGGGCGCGACGCTTCGGCCCGCCCCTTGCGGCTCTGGCCGCTACGCTGTGCATCAGCCTGGGCAGCGTGGCCTTCGGCTACTCCTCGTTACTCAATCCGCACATGATCGTCGCCTCGTGCTATATGATCGCCGCATATTGCCTGTGGCGAGCGGCCGACCGCAGAGCGAGCGGTCATAGCTCGCCTACGATGATGTTGATCACCGGCTTTGCCCTGGGCTACGCGGTGTTCTGCGAGCCCAACGCGGTGTTCGGGCTGCTGACATTCTGCGGACTGCTGCTGTATTTCCGCCTCGGCCTGCGTAACTGGACGCTGTTCATTCTCGGCGGGCTGCCGTTGGCCGCGGCGTTGGCAGCCTATAACATCGGTACCTTCGGCAGCGTATTTTCCGACGTCTACTCGATCCACGACGACCCGGCCATGTCGGTGAACCCGATCTTTGTTCCGGACCAGAAGATGCTGATGGGAGTTTTGCAGCGGCCCTCGTTGGAGGTTCTGTACAAGATCACCTTCCATCCGATCCGGGGATTGTTCTGGGGCAGCCCGGTGATGATCCTCTCGCTGCTCGGGATTTATTTTTTTGGCAGGGACAAACGGACGCGGCCCCTGGTCGTGGCGTGCGTAGCGATTATTTGCAGTTACCTGCTGTTCAACTCCTCGTACCTCTACTGGCCCGGCGGCTGGACCGTGGGGCCGCGATATCTGATTCCGGCGCTGCCGTTCTTTGGCGTGCTGCTGGTGCCGGCGTTCTCCCGCGGCCGACTGCTGCGGCTGGTCGCCGCGTTCCTGGCCGGACTCTCGATCGGCGTACAGTTGATGATCACGGCGGTCAATCCTAAGGCCCCGCACCTGGAGGCCATCGGCAATCCGCTGTTTGGCTACATCTGGCCGCTGTTTCGCAACGGGCTGGTCTCGACCAACAGCCAGCATCTTAACCAGTACTGGCCCGATATCTTTGCGCTGGCGACCTTCAACGAGCGATGGGCCGCGTACAACCTGGGCGAGCTGGCTGGCTACCGCGGGCCGTGGTCCCTTGTGCCGCTGCTGTTTGTCTGGTTGGCCATCGGCGCTTTGATATACGCGGTTTATAAACGCCCTCGCAGGATGCAGATACGGAACCCCAGGGTGGCTCGGCCAGAGACTGAGCCGCGTCCGTTCGACATTGACACCGACCATCGACTGTCATAAAAGGAACCGGAGATGGAAGCGCAGCCCAGCTACAAGCTCTCGGTAATCATTCCGGTTTACAACTCCGAGCCCTGCCTGGAGGAGCTGTATTCGCGGCTGGTGGAGTCCCTGGGCAAGGTTGCGCGGCTGGACGACTACGAGATCATCATGGTCGACGACGGAAGCCGCGACGGCTCGTGGGATGTTGTGAGTGCTCTAGCACGGCGCGACCCACGCCTGCGCGGTATTCAGCTCTCGCGCAACTACGGCCAGCACAACGCCCTGCTGCGCGGAATCCGCGCCGCTCGCCACGAACTGATAATGACCATTGACGACGATCTGCAGCATCCGCCGGAGAGCATCCCCGAGGTGCTCGACCACTTCACCCCGCAGATCGACGTGCTCTACATTACTCCGGACAAGCAGCAGCACGGCCTGGGCCGCGACCTGGCCTCGTCCATCACCAAGTGGACCTTGCGAAGCTCGATGGGCGTGGACGTTGCCTCTCAGGTCAGCGCCTGGCGCGTGCTGCGCACCAGCCTGCGCGACGCATTTCGCGATTACGAGAACTCGTTCGTGTCGATCGACGTGCTGCTGACCTGGGGCACCACGCGCTTTGCCGCGCTGGCCATGCCCCATGCATCGCGGGCTGCAGGCAAGTCCAACTACTCCGTGCGCAAGCTGATCGTCCACGCGATGAACATGATGACCGGGTTCAGCACCCTGCCGCTACAGCTGGCGAGCCTGATCGGCTTTGGCTTTACACTGTTCGGAGGATGCGTGCTGGCCTACGTGATCGGGCGCTACCTGATTCAGGGGACCAGCGTGCCCGGGTTCCCGTTCTTGGCCTCGATTATTGCTATCTTTTCCGGTGCCCAGCTGTTCGCACTGGGCATCATCGGCGAATACCTCGCGCGCATGCACTTCCGCACCATGGGACGTCCGTCGAGCGTGGTGCGCGAGCACACGGGGCAGGGATGAGCGAGCAGCCCGCGGTATTTTTGTCCCAGGTCGACAGCGAGCGCTTCAGCGTGAGCATTGCCCGCGCCCCGCTGGTAAGCGCTGATAATCTGGACGCTATCCTCGAATTTTGCCGCAGCAACAATGTCGCGATGCTCATCGCCCGCTGCTTGGTGGCGGATCTCGGCATTGCCCAACACATGGAGCGCCTGGGTTTTTCCCTAATGGATACGCTGATCTACTACCGCTCCGACCTGCAGCCGCTCCAGTCCATTAACGGCATTGACAACGGCTCGGACCTCGAGGTGCGGCCCATGGCCCCGGGTGAGGAGCAACAGGTGCGGGAGGTGGCTGCCGCGGCCTTCACAGGATATTGCGGCCATTATCATAGCGATCCGCGCCTTGATCGGGTCAAGTGCGACGAGGGTTACCAGTCCTGGGCCCATAACGCCTGCGTGTCGCACACTGCGGGCGACCAGGTGCTCGTGGCCCTGCGCCAAGGCGTAATCGTCGGCTTTGTGGCCCTGTCGCGCACCCCTGATCAGGGCGGGGAAGTGCGCCTGATCGGCATCAGGCCCGAGGTCCAAGGCAGCGGGATCAGCCGCTCACTGCTGCTGCACAGCATGCAGCTATGCCGCGAGCAGGGGCTGCAACATTTGCTGGCCTCGACCCAACTGATCAACATCAACGCCCAGAAGCTCTGGACCGGCCTGGGGTTCAAGCCGCTACGCGCCTTCTACACCTTCCACAAATGGTTCGACCACCAATAAGTGCCCCGATCGGTAGTTTTCCAAAACAGCATGCTTTTCAGCCGGGTAGGGCGCTTTAGTAAGAAGTTACTTTACATCCGAGATTTGTCAAAAAACCGATGATTAATGAGGCTAAATAAGTGGTTGAAGGCAATAATGTGATAACTTGCTTGAGGTGTTGCATACGAATTGGGATTTCAAAACACAGATTTCGTATAGGTTACGAAGCGCGTATAGTGCTTGTAATTACAGTGTAATCGCGATTTGGCTCCATACGATGTTCATATACTGCTTTCCCCTGCCGCGCAAGTTGCTGATTAATCAGGGTAATCTTGAAACCGCACGCATGCGATAATCTTTCGAAAAAAACCGCGATTTCCCTGTAATTTCACCTAAGTACGATAGGGCTTAGTTGATCGCATAGGTTCTGTTTTCGCAGGTTTACAACTTGCTGTTTTACATGGGAAATAATCGCATGGAAAATTGGGCAAAACATTATGTCAACTACACGACTTCAGGCGCAAATTTCCTTTCGCCGTCCGAGATTTGGATTTCAATGAGCACCTATATATTTTACCAGGGCTGGGGTGACGTGTCAAATTACAACAGACAAAGAGGGTGAAATACAGTGTGATAGCGTAGAGTCTCTACGTTGATTTAGAGTTCTTTTACATGGATTTAAAAAAGTAATACGAAGAAAAATTGGCTAAAACCGAAAAATGTAAATAAACAGCTTGACATTTCATTCTGAGTGTAATTAAAATACGCATAAGCGGGATAAGGGGAATAAAATGAAAATACAAAAACTCGGATGGGCGTTGCTTGCAGCTTTGTTGCTGGTAACCGCGTTATCGGTGACTTGCAGCCTTTTCGGCATGGACACTGAGGACAATAACGACGACGACCAAGGTGATGACGATCAGGACGATGACGACATCGACGACGACGACGATGATGCTGATACAGAACAGGCGCTGATTCCGGCCGGAGTGTTCACCATGGGCTGCGAGCCAACTGATAACAGCTGCGAGGAAGATGAACAGCCTGCACACGACGTGTACGTCTCAGCCTATTACATCGACCTCTACGAAGTGACTAATCAGCAGTATGCTGATTATCTGAATGCCTATAACCCCGAGAATCAATGCAATGAGGAGCAGTATGAGCTCTGCGTTGTTCCGGCCGATTACTTCGGTTGGGAAACCGAGAGGGGTATCAGGCATGAGGTTGACGGTTGGATTGTGGACCCAGGTTGGGAGGAGCGACCCGCGATCGGAGTCAACTGGGACGGAGCCGACTGGTACTGTCGGGCTTACGACATGCGGTTGCCTACAGAGGCGGAGTGGGAGAAGGCGGCGAAGTTCACCATTGACGATGTTGGCAATACATACCAGTTTATCTACCCATGGGGCAACGATTGGCTGAGCAACGCGGCGAATTGGGCACACAATGGAGATCCCTACGAGGGTACTGAGCTATACCCCGATACTACCCCTGTGGGCTTTTTTAACGGGTCGTTGGTCGATGGCTACCAGACGCTCGATGGCCGCAGCCCGCACGGACTGTACGACATGGCGGGCAATGCGGCGGAGTGGGTGTCGGATTGGTGGGATCCTGATTACTACTCCGAGCCTCCTGAAGAGGGCTGGGTCGACCCGCAGGGGCCATCGTCCGGTTGGCGCGACTGGTCGAATCCACACCTGCCGCTGGGTCCATACAAGGTGCTGCGAGGGGGAGCCTACCAGTACAGCGACAAATCCAAATTTCGTGCGACATATAGGTATTGGGATTTTACTAATGCAATGAATTCAACAGCGGGCTTCAGGTGCGTTACTGATCTATAAAAGATAGAACTTAATCTACGTTGTGAACAGGTTAATCGAGGGACACCATACTAATTAAAGTATCTCCTAGCAAAAACTATTAAGATTATGTCCTATAAATCAACGATTTAACATTTTCGGTTCTTAAGCTGGACTCATTCAGAAATAAGTATGATGTCCCCAGATGGTCTTCCCCCGGTTTAGTGGACGGTTCTTTTATGCTGCCATAGCAGCCTGACATTCGAAACGTCTTTCGTATTCGACCGGGCTCAGGTTGCCATTGGTCGAGTGTTTGCGTTTGCCATTGTAG
>JAVCCG010000077.1 GCA_030765605.1 Candidatus Alcyoniella australis | reverse complement strand
AGTGCTCGCCGCTGGGCGATGACGACGATGACGACGACCTGGACGACGACGACCTGGACGACGACGACCTGGACGACGACGATCTGGATGATGACGATCTGGACGACGATGACATGGGCGACGACGACGATGACGACGACATGTCGTTCTGCGGCTTTGTCTGAGAGCACCTAACCAGCAGATAAACCACGGGCCGCCCATTGTTCGGGCGGCCTGTTTTCTATCAGTCGCAGCCCAAGGCGATCAGTAGTAGAAGCCGCGCGAGGTGGGCAGGGCGTCGGTTGTCAGGTTGAGCTTGAGCTTGCGCAGGCCGTTCTCGTCTCCCGAGCCGATCACGTGAGTGGAGTGCATCTCGCAGTCGGCCAGCTTGGGCAGCATGTTCATGCACGCCTGGCTGGTGGGGTTGGTCGACGCGGAGATCGAGAGGGCCACCAGCACCTCCTCGACGTTGAGGCTGGCGGCCTTACCCTTGAGGATCTCGCGCTTGAGTATGGCTATGTTGGTAATCAGACTTTCGGGCAGCAGATCGATCTGTTTCGGGATGCCGGCCATGAGCTTGATCGCGTTGAGCAGCACCGCTGACTCGGCGTGGAGCAAAGGCGTGTTCATGCCGATCAGCAGCGTGCCGTCGCGCAGCTCGATCGCCGCGCCGCAGTACACGCCGTGGCTGCCCTTGCCCGCTTTATCGGCATTGGCCGCAGCCTGGCGCGCCGCGGGCACGGTAGGCCGATCCGTTGTTTTAACGCGCACCTTCTGCATCATCTTCTCCACGGCAACCACGGTGTCCTGAGACTCCAGCCCACGCTTGTTTTCCCACGCATAGCGGAAGTAGCGGCGGACGATCTCCTGTCGCGCCGCCTCGCGCACCGCCTCGTCGTCGACGATCCCCTCGCGGGCCATGTTCACTCCCATGTCCGTGGGTGAGAGATAGCCCGCCAGGGTCGAGTGCTCATCGCCGATGCGGCTGATGATCTCGCGCATGATGCTGAAGTTCTCCACGTCGCGGTTGTAGTTCACCGCGATCTCCCCGCGCGCCTCGAGGTGGAACGGATCGACCATGTTGAAGTCCTTGATGTCGGCAGTGGCCGCCTCGTAGGCCTGGTTTACTGGATGGTCCAGCGGCAGGTTCCAGATCGGGAAGGTCTCGAACTTGGCGTAACCGGCGCGCTGGCCGCGCAGGTGGTGGTGATAAACCTGCGACAGGCATGTCGACATCTTTCCCGAGCCCGGCCCGGCGCCGGTGACGATTACCAGCGGCTTTTGGGTCTCTACGAACGGGTTTCGGCCGTAGCCCTCGTCGCTGACGATCTGCTCCACGTTCGCGGGGTAGCCCAGAATCTCGGGCTGGGTGTAGACCGGGATGCCGCGCGATTTGAGGAACTCGATGAAGCGCGCGGCTCCGGCCTCGCCGTGATAGCGGTTGACGATCACCGCTGAGACACGGAAGCCGTAGTCCTCGAGGTCGTCGAAGGTGCGCAACGAGGCGATGTCGTAGGGCAGGCCGAAGTCGCCGCGCAGCCGCCCCTTGTCGATATCACCGGCGCGGATGCAGTAGACGATCTCGACCATGTCCTTAAGCCGCGTCAGCAGCTTGACCTTGACGTCCTGATCGTAGCCGGGCAGCACACGCGCGGCGTGCCCGTCCTGCATCAGCTTGCCGCCGAACTCCAGGTAGAGTTTGCCCGAAAACTGTTCGACCCTTTTTAGTATTGCCTCTGCCTGGGCGTTAAGATATCGCTCGTTGTCAAATCCGATTCGCATTACCCCCCCTGGTCTGAATTATATAGCTTGCTGCGGCAATCCTGAGAAGCATAGTCAAATCCATCGTGGAATCAATGACCGGGCTCAATCGCCGGTAAACTGCGGCAGATAATCGCGGTGGATAAGAAGCTCGATCCTCTTGCCGTCGCTAAGGGCGGGTCGTGCGCAGATGTAATGCTCGCCAAGATAATTAAAAACGATTTCCGCTGACTCGCGGGTCGGCATCTGCGCCGTGCGATCGAGCAGCACCAGCTGATATCGGCCGGAGGTGATCTCCGTTCCGACGTCGATCATGAATTCCTCGTGCCGATAGCCCAAATGGCTGCTTACGCTCCTGCTGGCCATCAGGCTCGCGTCCTGCGGAAGGTTCTGCTCAAGCCACCGCAGATACTCTCGATCGCTTTGGTCGAAATCCTGCCATTTACACATGTCCGGCTTGTGCGCCGGGGAGAAGGCTCCCCACTGTGCAGCCCAAGTCGTGCCCAAGAGGTTGAGCGCCAGCAGCAGCCCCAGCACGGCCAGCCGCTGTTTTTCGCCGACCCTCTGGGACAGGCAGATGACCAGGCCCAGAAACAGCGCAGCCACGATCAGGGTGGAATATTGACTGTGAATGTTGTGCTGCAATCCATTACTCGAGATCAGGTTGACAAACAGCGCGGGAAGGCCGATCAGCATCGCGCGCCCTGCTCCGAGGGGCAACAACAGCAGGGGAAGGAACAACAGGTTTACGTAGACCGCCTTGACCCCGATGGTGTCCCGACAGATGCGCCCTACCATTCCAACCGGATCGGTGAGCAGCGTGCCCAACGCCTGGACCAACGAGCCGCCGAACGAATCCGGAAAGCGCGAGAAACGAATGTCGTCAACCACCCCGGAATCGGTGATGAACGTCGGCATAATCACGCCGCTGACCACGATGAACCAAGCGATGGAAATCAGTACCGCCGCCAGACCGATCCTGCGCCGGTCGCGGATCGTGGCCATTCCCAATCCGCCCATGGCCGCGGCCAACGCCACGTCCTCCCTGACGATCAACGCCAAGGCAAAGGGGACCAGTGCCAGGCGCCAACTCCCCTTTTCCGCCAACCACCAGGCGAGAACGACCAGGGGCAGAGCGGCCGTGAGCACGTGAAACCCGGACAACGCCAGGCCGATGGTCGCCGGGTTGGCCAGGAACACGGCCAACACCAGCAATGGAGCGGCCTGGTTGCGAAACTTGTAGCGGGCGTAGCCCCAGAGGCAGGCGCCGCCAAGGGCAACGATCGCGATGTTGATTAAAAGCAGCGTTGTCGGCCGCGGGAAAATGCGGAAGATCAACGCCGCAACATAGAGCAATGGGCTGAAATGGACGGCGAAATGGCTGCCCCCCTCATAGTGGGTGACCGGCCCGTTGTGGGCTTGCCCGGGTTTTGTGGACACCTGACTTATGCGGGATAATTCCGCTGGGAGGATCAGATGTCCAAGAAGCAGAGGCGTATTTTCACCAAGGAGCAGAAGTCTGATGCAGTTCGGTTGGT
>JAVCCG010000076.1 GCA_030765605.1 Candidatus Alcyoniella australis | reverse complement strand
GGGGCAAAACTCGCGTACGTGACCTGCATGTGGCTCGACGATGCTCTCCGCGTCGCGGCATGGGTCTACGCAAAATGACCAGGGAAATATGCGAGCCTTGCTGCGGCTCATAGCCGCCCGGCTTCGAGCCGGGGCAAAACTCGCGTACGTGACCTGCATGTGGCTCGACGATGCTCTCCGCGACGCGGCATAGATCGACGCTAAACGATCCGGGAAATATGCGAGCCTTGCTGCGGCTCCAAGCCGCCGCCGCTCGCGCCACACACAAAGATCGTTTTAACGATCTTTCCCCACCCCCCGCTAAAAGATCAGGCCGGCGCGGAGCATGATCTGTACGCCGCTTAGGTTCACGTCGTGCAGGTCGTCGTGGGCGTTGGGCAGGTTCAGGCCGTCGAGTAAATGGAAATAGCGTCCGTTGATGCCCAGTTGGAAGTTGTCCGACAGTGCGGCGTCGAACCCCAGGCTCGCGGCCAGGGCGCCGCGTCCGCGCTGATCGTCATCGGTGAACGTCTCGCCGTCGTCCTGTTCGTACTCCACGTCGTAGCGCCAGATCGAGGCTCCGGCCAGCAGCTGGGCGTAGGGGAACACCGGGTCGAGGTCGAGGGTAAATCGTGGCCCGGCCAGCACGTTGACCAGCGTCAGATCCAGCTTGCCGTACTTTTCCTCGTCCGCCACCGAGTGCATGCCGTAGGTCGAGTCCAGGGCCAGTCCGAACCAGCGGGTCAGGCCGTAGGAGACGTTGATGCCAAAGCACGGTCCGCCGTCGAGCACGTCGGAGGCCTCGCCCAAAAGCAGCTCGTAGCCGCCCTGGGCCGCCAGGCCCAGCTCGCGCTCGGTCACGGCCGCGCAGGGCTGGGCGCTCAGTGCGCTGAGGAGCAGGGCCAGGGAGAGTACGGCGATCAGTTTTGGGTATTTCATTTCAGAACCTAAGCGATGTGCGGAGCAACAACGAAGTGCCGGTGATCCAGCCCTTGGTCAGCTCTTGGGGGAAAATTTGGGTTACGCGCATGGTCGGGCCGAAGGTCCAGTGGGGGATGATCTGCACGTCCATTCCCGCTCCGGCGTTGAGCGTCAAGTCCCACTCGTCGTCCGACTCGTTGGAATCGCTGATCGTCCAGCGCAGATAGGTCGCGCCGAACCCGCCGGCGATGTAGGGCGTGATCCGCGCGCCGGGAAAGAAGTAGGCCACCATTGCCGAGGCTTGGTCGGCGATCACGTCGATGGTGTAGGTCGAGCCATCGAGTCGTTCGACCTCGCCGTCCCCCTCGCTGTGTAAGAAACTGCCCTCGAGGGCCATGTTGCGCGACCAGGAAAAGTGCCAGATTTTCACAATGTGCCCGCCGTAACCCCAGTGCGGCGGCAGCTTGTACTCCTCGACGTCCTCGGCGAACAGAAACAGCCACATCATTCCGGCCTGGGGACCGAAAAACAGGTCCAGGGGCGTGGATTCGGCCTTCTTTGCCCCCTGGGTTTCTTCGGCCTGGTCCGCTACTTCCTGCGCAACGCAAGGCGCGGCCGCGCACAGCAGCAGCAGCACGGCGATCATCGTGCAGATCAGCGGGAACATTCGCGGGTTATCAGCGTTCATAAATAGGCCTGGATTATTCATAAGGGATCTACTGCGGCGCACAATATGTTCGCAATAATTTCGTCATTCTCGCCGATCCGTCCTCGACGTACTGAATCAAGTACGCCTGCGGAGGATCGACTCGGCTTTCTCGTTCTTGCGGCATCTTATGCGCCTCGCTACGAACCCTTATTAATACTCCAGGCCAAGTGCGGCCATTATCGAGATGCTTGTCGTAGGGTGTCAAGCACGGTCCTGTTTAGCGCCCCTGTCAGCGCGTTGACAGGCTCGTGGGGCAAGTGCTAGTTTGGCGCGTTCATAGGCCGTTTTTTCCAAGCGGCAAAGAGATTTTTGCGCTTTTCCCAATCTTCGGGCGCTGATAAACGCGTTGTCCCGGGGGGGGAAGGAGCGGTGTATTGCATGCGCCGCGTTGATCCGTTTTCAGCGCGGCCGCGGCGGTCGATAAGTGTGGGTTTTGCGGTTCAAGGGGGAATGCCCGATGCACGACAGGTCGATGATGCTGATCGCCGCACTGCTGGTGCTGGCCGTTGCGGCTCCGGCCGCGGCCCATCGCAGCGGCATCGCCGTGGGCCTGAGTCTGGACGGGATCGTGCCGCTGGACAGCGATATCTACGGCGCGACCATGCTCGACAACGACTGGGCCAAGACCATGTCGGGCATCACCTACAGCTACGATAGCCAGGGTGCATCCTATTATGGACCCAATCGCGAGAGCCTGGTGCTCGGCCCGGCGTTGCAATTCAAATACATCTCGCGCATCGGCCTGGGATTCGAGATCAGCGAACGCTTCTCCTGGCTGTACTTCCAGCCCGACAGCGAAGTCGACGTCGGGTTTTCGCAACTAGTGCTCCCGACGCTGATTACCCTTAAATACCAGATGTTTCTAGGCGAGCGCGACCAGATCCGGCCCTTTGTCGGCGTGGGCGCGGGCGCCTATTACGTACAAAGTGTGATCTCCGGCCCCGACCTGCAGGACCGGCAGCTCGACCCCGGGGCGGCCGCGGGCGAGCGCGACTACCTCTACCAGAGTCAACGCTTCGAGCGTTCGGGCTGGGCCGCGGGCTACCACGGCCTGATTGGCCTGGACTATTTCGTTACGCGCCGAGTGGGACTGAGCGCGGCGCTGTCGTACGAGACCTGCCGCTGGACCGGCGTCGAGGCCGAGCTGATCGACGATGGCGACGGGACATGGCATTGGCAGGAATACGATCTGGACGGCGACTTGGGCGGCATCGGACTGCGCCTGGGCCTGACCAGCAACTTCTGATTGCAGGCCCGGAAATCGATCCGGGCGGGAGGACGATAAATGATCTATCGAATCGCACCGGCCCTTGTCGCGTTGTGTCTGATGCTGACGCTGTGTACGCCCGCGGTCGCGGTCGACCTGTCGAGCAACGTGGACCTGGACATCTCGGGTTACTACCGCGTGCGCTACGACAATATCTTCGGCACCGGTTGGTACTTTGCCGAGGACTCCGACTGGTGGAGCTACATGGACCAACGGCTCAAGCTCGACCCGTCGCTGTCCGTGGGCGACAACATCTCGTTGCACATGCAGTTGGACTGCCTGCGCAACGTGCTGCTGGGTCAGAACCTGGTGGAGCGCGAGCCGATAATCGACGTGATGCGCGACCCTGACGACAGCTCGGTGATCGACAGTTTCGATTTGGGCGAGTACGAGCTTGCGCAGGGCGGCGTGATGTCCAGCGATACCTCGTACACCACGCGCTCGGGCGACGAGGTCCCCTCGGTATTGCTCTCGCGGGCTTGGGGCCAGGTGACCACGCCTCTGGGCCAGCTGCGCATCGGCCGCCAGGGCTCGCACTACGGCCTGGGGATTTTCTCCAACGACGGCAACGGCCTGGACTCGGACAACGGCGACACCTACGACCGCTTTATGTGGCTGCTCAAGGTCGGCCCGGCGCTGCCCGCTCTGGGCTACGACCGTTTGGCCGAGAGCGATTTCAAGAGCGGCACCAACGACGTGCACCAGTTCTTCGCCCTGTTCAACTGGCTGGACCGGCCGTTCACCGGCGGGTTGTATTTGGCCCACCGCAACCAGGACTCGACCAACGCGCGGATCTTCATCTACGACGCCTGGGCCAAGGTGATGTTCAGCCGGATGACCATCGAGGCCGAGGGCGTGCTGTTCAACGGCTCGATGACCCAGATTCCGCACAGCGTGGTCAGCGAACTGGAAGAGCAAGGTCTGCCGGTGGGCGAGGGCGGCGGCAAGATCGAGCTCAGCGCCTACATCGCGGCGCTCGAGGCGCATTGGGACGACGATTTCTGGGGCGCGGGGATCTACTCCGGCTTCAGCTCGCCGCGCGACTCCGATCCGCTGCGCGAGTGGGACGCCGACGCTGCGGCCAATCTGGCCGAGGCCAAGGCGATCTACGACGCGGACCCGGACGATCCGGACAACAAGATCGACTTCATCAGCTCGGTGGTCGCCAACCAGGCCGCCTTTGGCAAGAAGGTCTATACCTACCCCTTTGACGCGGACTACAACGTGGACATGATTCTGTGGGAGGAGATCTTCGGCCAGGTGCAAAACGGCATGTACGCCAAGGCCGGCGGCTATCTACAGTTGGCGGACCTGCGCTTCAGCCTCTTTGGCCTGTACTCGTGGATCAACGAGTCGGGCAAGGGGCGCGACGGCTCGGACGCCAGTCACGAGCTGGGTTTCGAGCTGAATTACGAGACGTCGTACACGCTCTACGATCACTTCACCGCCTCGCTGCTGTTCGGCGGGTTCTGGCCCGGCCAGTATTTCTACGACAGCTACGAGGACGTGGAGAACCTGTTCACGATCCAGAGCAACTTCGTTTTCCACTTCTAGGCTGGATCACCATGCTGCGGCGCAGACCCATGGCACGACTGGCGCTGGCCGCGTTGTTGACCGCGCTGACGTTGATCTGCGCCTGCGGCTACAAGCTGCCGCCCGAGCCGTATAAGACCGCGGACGACGCGGCAACCGCCGACGATGACGACGACGACGATGCGGACCAGGCCGACAGTCCGCTCGCCGAGCCGACGCCTCCGCCGCTGGGCGAATACGGTTTCGGCCCGGCCATTGATCGCAACGCGCAGCCCGCAATCCAGGACCCGGCCAAGGCGGCCTCAACGCCGGAGCAGCAGCAGGACGATCAAGGGAACGACGAGGACCAGCAGCAGGACGACCAGGGGGACGGCGAGGGCTGATGCATCACTTCAACTACGATTTGCGCGGAGATCTGTGCTGCGAGGGGCTTAAACTGCGGCGTCTGGCCGCGCGTTACGGCACGCCGCTCTATGTCTATTCCCATGCCGCGCTGGTCAAGCACTACAAGGTGTTCGACCGGGCCTTCTCCGGCCTGGAGCATCAGATCTGCTACTCGGTCAAGGCCAACAGCTCGCTGGCCGTGCTCGCGGTGCTGGCCGCCCAGGGCTCGGGCGCGGATATCGTCTCGGGCGGCGAGCTGTTTCGCGCGCTGTACGCCGGGGTGCTGCCCGGGCGCATCGTCTACTCCGGCGTGGGCAAGACCGACCAGGAGATCTCCTACGCGCTCAACGCCGGGATCAAGATGTTCAGCGTCGAAAGCGGGCAGGAGCTGCTGCGGATCGACAAGATCGCCGGCCGCGTTAAACGCCGCGCGCCGATCGCGATTCGCGTCAATCCGGACATCGACCCCAAGACCCATCCCCACTTGGCCACGGGGCTTAAAAGCGAGAAGTTCGGCGTGGACATCGATGAGGCCCCCGCGTTCTATCGGCGCGCCGCGCGGTTGCGCAACGTCGATATCGTCGGCCTCTCGTGTCACATTGGCAGTCAGATTCTCGAGCTCGATCCTTTTACCCAGGCGCTGCGCAAGCTGCGCGCGTTGATCGAACGACTTGAGGCCGACGGGCACCGCATCGGTCTGCTCGATGTGGGCGGCGGTCTGGGCATCGACTACGGCAACGGGCCGGGGCCGCATCCGCGCAGCTACGCTGCGGCGCTGCGGGCCGAGCTGAATGGGCTCGACGTGTGCCTGGTGCTCGAGCCCGGACGAATGATCGCGGGCAACGCCGGTGCGCTGATCACGCGGGTGCTCTATCACAAGGACCAGCACGGCAAGCGCTTCACCATCGTCGACGCCGGGATGAACGACCTGATCCGACCGGCGCTCTACAACAGCCGCCACGAGATCCGCCCGGTGCTGCGCACGCGCAAGCGCAAGGTAGTGCAGGACGTGGTGGGTCCGATCTGCGAGTCGGCCGACTTCCTGGCGCGCGGTCGCGAGCTGCCGCCGGTCGATCCCGGCGGTTTGCTGTGCGTACTCTCGGCCGGGGCCTACGGTTTCTCGATGGCGAGCAACTACAACTCGCGCCCGCGTCCGGCCGAGGTGATGGTCAAGGGCCGCCGCGCCCACCTGATCCGCGAGCGCGAGGAGTACGACGACCTGATCGACAACGAACACTTCCGGGCGTTCGTCAAATGAAACCGATCGGGTTTTACAAAGCCACGGGCGCGGGCAACGACTTCATCCTGATCGACGCCCGCTCGGGATATCCCGACCCGGATCGCAGCGCGGAACTGGTACGGGCGGTCTGCCGCCGCAAGCTGAGTCTGGGCGCGGACGGCGTGATTATGGTGCTCGACGATCCGCAATACGATTTTCAGTGGCGCTTTTTTAACGCCGACGGCTCCGAGGCCGAGATGTGCGGCAACGGCGCACGCTGCGCCGCGCGCTTTGCCCACGAGCTGGGCATGGCCGGGACAAAGATGACCTTTCGCACCCTGGCCGGGCCGATCCAGGCCGAGCTTACGACCGAGGGCGCGCGGATCAAGGTTACAGACCCCGGCGGGTTCGAGCCGGCCCGGCGCATGGATCTAGCGGGCCGCGAGCTCGACGTATGGTTCATCGACAGCGGCGTGCCGCACGCCGTGGTCTTTATCGACGACCTGGACTCGTTCCCGGTCGAGAAGCTGGGCGGGCGGCTGCGCTTTCATCGGCGCTTCGCCTCGGCCGGGGCCAACGCCAACTTCGCACAGGTCGACCAGGGCCGCTTGCTGCTGCGCACCTACGAGCGCGGCGTCGAGGCCGAGACCCTGGCCTGCGGCACCGGGGCCGTGGCCAGCGCGCTGATTGCCCATCTCGCCCATGGATTGCAGTCGCCGGTGAGCGTGGTCACGCGCTCGGGCGAGACCCTGATCGTGGACTTCGTGCCTGCGGCCGAGCCCGGCGTATTCCGCGATGTGTACCTGGCGGGCCCGGCGCGGATGATCGCCCGCGGCGAGATCCTGCCCGAGGCGCTCTAGTTTCGGGCCCACGGTCGTGTAAAATGCAACGATCAGTTTTCATCAGATCGAATTAATAGGAGGGACGGCGATGTTCCGCGGATGTTTTGTTGCCTCTGTCACGCCGTTTCAAGGCGGCGCGATCGACATGCGGGCCTTTGGCGACCACCTGGAATGGCTGATCGACTCGGGCGTGCACGGGCTGGTCCCCTGCGGCACCACCGGCGAGGCAGCCACGATGAGCGTCGAAGAGCACATCGACTGCATCAAAGCCGCTGTGCGGATCGTCAAGGGACGCGTGCCGGTGATCGCCGGCGCCGGAGCCAACGGCACGGTCGAGGCCGTCGCGCTGGTGCAGGCGGCCAAACAGGTCGGAGCCGACGCCGCGCTGGTGGTCACTCCCTACTACGTCAAGCCCAGTCAGCAGGGGCTCTACGAGCACTTTGCGGCCGTGGCCGAGCAGGCCGACCTGCCGATGGTGCTCTACAACGTGCCCTCGCGTACCGGCGTGAACCTGCTGCCCCAGACCGTCGAGCGTCTGGCCGCGCTGCCGCAGATCGTGGCGGTCAAGGAGGCGGGCGGTACGATCCATCAGACGATCGAAATCCGCGCGCGCGCGCCGCGGTTGGCTGTGCTCTCCGGCGATGACAACCTCTACCTGCCGCACCTGGCCGTGGGGGCTCAAGGCATAATCTCGGTGCTGGCCAACGTAGCGCCCGCACCCTGGTCACAGCTCTACGAGCATTTCGCGGCCGGACGTTTCAGCGAGGCGCAGCGCATTTTCCTGCGGCTGTTCCCGGCCTGTAAGGCGATGTTCATCGAATCCAACCCCATGCCGGTTAAGGCCGCAATGGTGATGTTGGGACGCTGCGGGCCCGAGTTGCGGCTGCCCTTGACCCAGATTTCGCCGGAGAATCACGCACAGCTTCAGGGCGTACTGCGCGAGTGCGGAATCCTCGATGCCTGAAACGGAATCCGCCGTCAGGGTCGCAGTCACCGGCGCGCTGGGTCGGATGGGCGCGCTGCTGGCCTCGCGCGTGATCGCGGAGGAGGGCCTGACGTTGGTCGGGGCCACCGAACGCCACGACCATCCGCAGATCGCCAAGGATGTGGGGCGACTGCTGGGCCTGGAGCCGTGCGAAGTCTCGCTGGAGAACGACCTGCGCAACGCCGTGATCTCGGCCCAGGTGATCATCGACTTCACCCAGCCCGAGTCCGCGTTGCGCAGCGCACAGATCGCGGCCGAGTTCGGCATTGCGCTGGTGCTGGGCACCACGGGTTTCAGCGACAAGCAGCGTGATGAGCTGTACAGCCTGATTCGAAGCGTGCCCTGCGTGCATGCGCCGAACTTCGCGGTGGGCGTCAACCTGATGCTCAAGCTCGTCGAACGCACCGCGCGCACTTTGGGGCCGGACTGGGACGTCGAGATAGTCGAGGCCCACCACCGCCAGAAGCGCGACGCGCCCTCGGGCACCGCTCTGGCGTTGGCTCGGGCCGCGGCTTGCGGTCAAGACAGCCTGCCCGAAGATGTTGTCCAGTACGGACGGCCGCGCGGCGAGGCCCTGCGAGCCGCGGGGGAGATCGGCGTACACGCGGTGCGCGCCGGTCAGATCACCGGCGAGCACACGGTATTGTTCGCCGGTCCCAACGAGACCCTGCGCATCGAGCATTGCGCGCAAAGCCGCGAGCTGTTCGTGGACGGCGCACTGCTCGCCGCGCGCTGGCTGATCGGCCGCGACCCCGGGGTCTACTCGATGTTCGACGTGCTCGAACTCTACTGAAACAAAGAGATTGCAACGATGAAGATCATCAGGTACGTCAGCAGCGGACAGCAGCGCTTCGGGGCGATCGAGGACGGCCGCGTGCGCGAGATCGGCAACGACCCGTTCGTGGACAAGCCGGTGTTCGTCGGCTCGACCGCGCGCGCAAAGATCAAAGCGCTGGCGCCGTGCAAGCCGGGCAAGATCGTGGCCGTGGGGCTCAATTACCGCGACCACGCCCTGGAGATGGGACGTAAAATTCCCTCCGAGCCGCTACTGTTTTTAAAGCCGAGCACCGCGGTGATCGGGCCCGAAGATCCGATCGAGGTGCCGCTGTGGGCCGGACGCGTGGACTACGAGGCCGAGCTGGGGATCGTGATCGGCAAGCGCGCCCGCCGCGTAAAGCGCGAACAAGCCCACGAGGTAATCCTCGGCTACTGCTGCATCAACGACGTCACCGCGCGCGAATTGCAGCGCCGCGACGTGCAGTACACCCGCGCCAAGGGCTTTGACAGCTTCGCGCCGCTGGGGCCGTGCATCGAGACCGAGCTGGACCCCGCGGATCTGCGCGTGCAGTGTTTTCTCAACGGCGAGTGCAAGCAGGACAGCCGCACATCGCAGTTCATCTTTCCACCCGATTTCCTGATCGAGCACATCAGCAACGTGATGACCCTCGAACCCGGCGACGTGATCTCCACCGGCACTGCCGGCGGCGTCGGTCCGCTGAGTCCCGGCGACGTGGTCGAGGTGCGGATCCAGGGCGTGGGATCGTTGGTCAACCCGGTGATCCAGCGCCAAGAGGAACAACATGAAGATTAAACCCAGCGAGCGCATCGGCAAGCTGCCGCCCTACCTGTTCGCCGACCTCGACCGCCAACGTAGCGAGGTGCTCGCCGCGGGCGTCGACGTAATCGATCTGGGAGTGGGCGATCCGGACCTGCCGACCCCCGAGCCGATCGTCGAGGAACTGTGCCGCGCGGCCCACGACAAGAGCACCCACCGCTACCCCAGCTACCGCGGGATGATGAGCCTGCGCGAGGCCGCGGCCGCCTACCTGCGGCGGCGCTTCGACCTGGAGCTGGACCCGGCGACTCAGATCTGCGCCTTGGTCGGCAGCAAGGAGGGGATCTTCCATCTGCCGATCGGCCTGCTCGACCAAGGCGACGCGGCCCTGGTCCCGGACCCGGCCTACCCGGTCTACCGCGCGGCCACGCTGCTCGCCGGCGGCCGCCCGCTGTCCATGCCGCTGCTGCGCGAAAACGGATTCAAGCCCGACCTGGCGGCCATCGACTCCGGATCGCTCGATCGCTGCAAGCTGATGTTTCTCAACTATCCGAACAACCCCACCGGCGCGACTGTGGACCTCGAGTTCTACGCTGACGCGGCGCGCTTTGCCGGCGAACATTCGATCGCCGTGGCGGCCGACGCGGCCTACGTCGAGATGGGGTTCGACGGGTATCGGCCGCCGAGCTTTCTGCAGGCCGCAGGAGCGTTGGACGTGGGCATCGAGTTCCACTCGCTATCCAAACCGTTTTCCATGACCGGCTGGCGCATCGGTTTTGCCGCGGGCAACCCCGAGCTGATCGCGGCCCTGGCCGCGGTCAAGACCAACGCCGACTCCGGCGCGTTCAACGCGGTGCAGTACGCGGCGATCTGCGCCCTGCAAAGCGACTTTAGTTGGGTCGAGCAACACAACGCGGTCTACGCCGCGCGCCGCAATTTGGTGCTGGCCGGACTGCGCGAGATCGGGCTGTGGTCGCTGGAGCCGCAAGCCACGTTCTACGTCTGGTTCTCCTGCCCCGAGGCGGTGGGATCGGCCGAGTTCGCCTCGCGCCTGCTGCGCGAGACCGGAGTGCTGGTCACGCCGGGGGTCGGCTTCGGCGCGGCGGGTGAGGGCTATTGCCGCATCGCGCTGACCGTGGGCGAGGAGCGGCTGTCCGAGGCCATGGAGCGGCTGGGGAAGTTCAAGCTTTGACGCTGCACGCGGCGGCGATCGGGCTGGGCTCCAACCTGGGCCAGCGCCGCGCACACCTGGTTTATGCCTGCGAACGCCTCGACGCCGACGGTCTGCGGCTGATCGCGGCCTCGGAATTTATCGAGACCCAGCCCGAGGGCAACGCGGATCAACCGTTGTTTCAAAACGCCGCGGCAATTGTCGAAACAGCGCTGGATCCCCTGGAACTGCTCGAGCGGCTGCTCGCCATCGAACGCGAGCGCGGACGGCAACGCGGCGCTGCCAACGCGCCGCGCACCCTGGACCTGGACCTGCTGCTTTACGACGAGCTGACGCTTGACGATCCGCGCCTGATCGTGCCCCATCCGCGGATGCACTTGCGGCGCTTCGTGCTCGAGCCGCTTTGCTCCATCGCTGCGCACTGGCGTCACCCGCTGCTGCAAAAGACAGTGGCCCAGCTGCTCCAAACCCTCTGATTCGGGCTTGCTTTTTACGGCCCGCTGTGGTCTTATCCGCCCCCTGCGAAGGAAATAGGTCGTCCCCTGTCGGCGACCGCTGGCGACAACTCCTTGCTCTCATACTCAATTCCGAGAGCAAACCCGAAAGGAGACTCAATGCTGCGAAAGTACGAGCTCACCTTTATTCTCAAGTCCGATCTTCCCCCGGAAGTCAACGACCAGATCATCGACCGCTTCCGCGACATCGTGAATCAGAAGGGCGAAGTGGTTAAGGTCGACGTCTGGGGCAAGAAACGCCTGGGATACGAGATCGAGGGCTTCAGTCGAGGCCTGTACGTCAACTTCTTGTTCGAGGCGCAGCCCGATCACATCCACGAGATCGAGCGTAACCTCAAAATTCATCAGAACGTGCTGCGGTTCCTGACGATCAAGCTCGACGACCGCATGGACTTCGATGCGATCCGCGTGCGCGAGGAAGAGAAGCGCAAGAAGCGCGAGGCCGAGCGCAAGGAAGCAGAGGAGCGCGGCGAGCAGGTCAGCGACGAGAATCCCTACCGCGATGCGGAAGAGGCGTCCGAAGAGAAGCCGCTTCGTAGCTCCCGCGATGACGACGACAAAGACGACAAAGACAAAGACGGCAAGAAAGACGATGACGACGGCAAGAAAAACGATGACGACGACAAGAAAGACGACGACGACGGCAAGAAAGACGACGCCGACGGCAAGAAAAACGATGACGACGGCAAGAAAGACGATGACGACGGCAAGAAAGACGACGCCGACGGCAAGAAAAACGATGACGACGACGATAAGCAAGACAGCAAAGAGGGGTCGAAATCCGAGGAGGATTGATCGATGGCTGTTACCATTAATCGAGTGTTTGTCTCCGGCAACCTGACCCGCGATCCGGAACTGCGCTACACGCCATCGGGCACTGCCGTGTGTAAGATGGCGATAGCCGCCAACCGCAGTTACCGCCAGGGTGAGGATCTCAAAGAGGAGACGAGTTTTTTCGATATCGTCGCCTGGGGTCGCACGGGCGAGACCAGCGCGGAGTACCTGAGCAAGGGCCGCCCGATTTTGGTCGAGGGCCGTTTGCAGCAAAGCCGCTGGCAAAACCCCGACGGCCAGAACCGCAGCAAGGTCGAGATCGTGGCCGACCGCGTCCATTTCCTGGGCGGTCCGCGCGATCAGGAGGCCCAGGGCGGCGGAGGAGGAGGAGGCCGTCAGGCCCATCCCGAACCGCCGGTGGACGAGCCGCTGCCCGACGACGACATCCCGTTCTGATCAACAGCGCCGCACCCGGCGCCTGGAGGATATAAAATGGCCGCAAGAAATTTCAAAAGGAAGCCGACAACGAAGGGCCGCAAACGCCGCACGTTCGGCCGACGCCGCGTTTGCCGCTTCTGCGCTGACACCACCCTGGTGATCGACTATAAAGACGTAAAGACGCTGAGCTACTTCATTACCGAGCGGGGCAAGATCATTCCGCGCCGTATCTCGGGCAACTGCGCCAAGGACCAACGCAAAATGTCGCTGGCGATCAAACGCGCGCGCTACCTGGCGTTGCTGCCCGCCGCGTCCAAGCACGTCTGAGACTGACGGGGAGTAAGGACGATCGAGGCCCAGGCCGCATTCGAGCCGCAACGGATGGCGATTGCGCTGTTCGTGCTGTGGTTCTGCCTGATCGGGCTGGGTCCGATCACGGCGGCGCTGCACGTGCGGCGTGGAAGGCTCTACGGCTTCGGTCTGCCGATACTCGCCGCGCTGGCGCTGCTGCTGATCGAGCGGATCTGGATCGCCATCGGCTGGCCGCTGGAGCAAGGCGATCTGGCGCTGCCCTACCTTATCGGGTTGGGACTGCTCGGACCGGCAGTGGGCGAGGGGCTGCGGCTGCGGCTGGACGCCACGCGCGTGATGATCAGCGCTGTGGGTCTGACCGTGGCAATGCGCTTCCTGTTCTGCGCGGCAATGGCCAATGTGGCCGCGTTCTACGGTCTGCAACCCATCGAATGGGGCTTGCTGTGGGCCGAGGGGACCGACCCGCTGTTGGGGATCCTGATCGGCATGCAGGGGCTGCTGCCGGCGAGCGGGGCCGCGGTCGACACCGAGACCGGAGCGCAGCTGCTGCGCTTCACCGGCGCGCTGCTGGCCCAGAACGTGGCGCTGGCCGCGATCATCACCCTGATCGGCGCACGGCACGTGCTGGCCCGCGAGGGCTGGCAGCTTTCCCTCGAGCGTCTGGACCGCTGGCGTTCGCCCGAGCCGCTGATCTTTGCGGCGATCGTAGCGGCGGCGTTGGCGCTGCTGGGCCCCAAGGGTTTCTGGGCCGACCTGGGAATCAACCTGTTTCTGGTGGGGATGGTGCCCTACATTTTTCAGGGGCTGGCGATTCTCAGCTTCTGGTTCGTCCGACTAAGGATCGCCGGCTGGCTCAAGGCACTGCTGCTGGCGATGATAATCATTCAACCGGTTACGATTGTGGTTCTGGCTGCTGCGGGCGTGGGCGACCTTTGGTTCGACCTGCGCCGCATGTCGCGTAAAGCCGAAGACGACGAGCTCGACGACGGTTCCGACGACGACGATCAACCCGACCGCGATTCGTTAGACGACAGATAATTAATAGGAGAGATCATGAAGGTCATCCTGATGGAGAATATCGAGAACCTCGGCAACATCGGCGACGTGGTAACCGTCTCCGACGGCTACGGCCGTAATTTCCTGATCCCGCGCAAGAAGGCCGCTCGGGCAACCACCCGCAGCGTAAACGGACTGGAGCACCAGAAGCGGCTGGCCGAGATCAAGCTGCGTAAAGAGCGCGACGAGGCCGACAAGCTCAAACGGCGCATCGAGAGCGTGTCGCTGACCATCCCGGCCCAGGTCGGTGAGGGCGACAAGCTCTACGGCTCGGTGACCAACATGGCCATACAAAAGGCACTGATCACCGAGGGGATCGAGATCGACCGGCGTCACATCGTCCTGGACGAGCCGATCAAGAACCTCGGCATCTTTACCGTGACCTGCAAACTGAGCCATGATGTTCAGGCCCAGTGCAAGGTGTGGGTGGTTAAGGAGTAGCGTTTGGTCGGCAGGCCCGCAGCAGCAACCCAGCCCGATGTGTTCGAGGGCAAGGTGCTGCCCCATGCCCAAGACGCCGAGATTGCGGTGCTCGGCGGGATTCTGCTTGACCCGACGGCCCTGGATCGCGTCAACGATATAATCAAGCCCAGCGACTTCTATCGCGAGGCGCACCGCCAAATCTTCGAGAGCATGCAGGCGCTGGCCAGCCGTGGCGAGCCGATCGACATGCTGACCGTCGCCGACTCGCTGAAGTCGCGCGACCTGCTCGAGCGCGTGGGGGGCAACTCCTACCTGGCCGCGCTCACCGATCAGGTGCCGACCGCCGTGAACATCGTCCACTACGCCGGGCTGATCGCCAGCCGCTCGGTTCAGCGCGGGCTGATCAGGGCCGCGCAGTTCATCCAGTCCAAGTCGTACTCCGCAGTCGAGGACGTGGACCAGCTTGTCAACGACAGCGAGGCCGCGCTGTTCGAGATCTGCGACCGGCAAATTAAAAAGAGCTACCAGAGCATGCGCGAGGTGGCCACCGAGGCCTACGACCATCTGGACACGCTGCACTCGCGCGGCAGCCAGATTACCGGCGTGGCCACCGGCTACACTGATCTGGACAACCTCACCGCCGGCCTGCAACCCTCCGAGCTGGTGATCCTCGCCAGCCGGCCCTCGATGGGCAAGACCGCGCTGGCGCTGAACATCGCCGAGAACTCCGCGCTGGCCGGAACGCCCGTGGCCTTGTTCTCGCTGGAGATGAGCGCCAAGTCGCTGGGCGTGCGCCTGCTGTGCTCCCACGCCCGCATCGACGTCGGACGCATCCGCAAGGGGATCGTCAGCGGCCGCGACTGGTCGCGCATCGCCCTGGCCACCGGGGTGCTGGCCGAGGCGCCGATCTACATCGACGACACGCCGGGCATCACCGTGACCCAGATCCGCTCCAAGGCGCGGCGGATCAAGGCCGAGCACGGCCTGGGCCTGGTGGTGATCGACTACATCCAGATGCTCAAGGGGCGCGACGGGGTCAACAGCCGCGAACAGGAGGTCTCGGAGATGAGCCGCGGCCTCAAGGCGTTGGCCAAGGAACTCGACGTGCCGGTGCTCGCCCTGTCCCAGCTCAACCGCCAGGTCGAGGCGCGCGACGACAAGCGCCCGCGCCTGGCCGATTTGCGCGAGTCCGGCGCCATCGAGCAGGACGCCGACGTGATCATGTTCATCTACCGCGATGCCTACTACAAACGTAGACAGGCGGCGGCCGAGGGATCGGACGGTTTCGGCGATGCCTTGCCCGAGGACAACAGCGCCGAGGTGATCGTGGCCAAACAGCGCAACGGCCCTACCGACACGGTGTTCCTGACCTTCCTCAAACATTTCACCCGCTTCGAGAACCAAGACAAGAGTCGCTCCGACTCCGAGTTCGCGCAGTAGCCCGGCGGCTTGCAGAGGCCCCGTCGATCGGTTGAACATGCCCGAGCAGCTGTGATAGTTTCGAGCGGGTTAAAAGGTGGGATTAATCAATGACAAGGGTACTTCTCTACACGGGCAAGGGCGGAGTGGGCAAGACCACGCTGTCAGCCTCCACCGGCGTGATCGCAGCGCGCCAGGGCCGGAAAACCCTTGTTATCTCGACCGATGCAGCCCACAGCCTGGCCGATGTGCTCGATTGCGAGATCGGCAACGAGCTGCGCGAGATCGAACCCAACCTCTGGGTCGAGGAAATCAGCGTCCACAACGAGCTGGCCACGCATTGGAACCGCATCCAGGATTACGTGCGGCGGTTTTTAACCAGCCAAGGTTACGACGACGTGATGGCCGAGGAGCTGGCGATCATGCCGGGCATGGAGGAGCTGTTCTGTCTGCTCAAGCTCGGCGATTACCTCGACGAGAAAAAGTACGACCTGATCGTCATCGACTGCGCGCCCACCGGGGCGACGCTCAAACTGCTGAGCTTCACCGACATTTTGCAATGGTACATGGAGCGCTTCTTCGACCTCAACCGCAAGGTCAGCCGGGTGATCAAGCCGATCGCCGAGCGGGTGATGAAAGCGCCGATGCCCGGCGACGACGTCTACGACCAGGTGTTCGCGATGTACGAACGAATGGTCAAAATCAAGAAGTACCTCACCGACCCGGAGCACAGCTCGATCCGCATCGTGTGCAACCCGGAGAAGATGGTGGTCAAGGAGTCGCAACGCGCCTACACCTACCTCTCGCTGTTCAACTTTCCGGTCGACCTGCTGATCGTCAACCGCGTGCTTCCCGCGGGAAACGGGGCCTACGGTGCGTGGCCCGAGATCCAGAGCAAGTACCTCAAATTGATCCACGAGAGTTTCGCGCCGCTGCCGATCCTCGAGGTGCCGCTGTACGACGGCGAGACCCTGGGCGTCGAGGCGCTCCAGCAACTGGGCAGCAACCTGTTCGCCAATCGTCGGCCCGACGAGGTGTTCCACAACCTGCGGCCGATGCGCATCCAGACCAACAACGGCGTGTCCGAGATGCGGCTGCACATGCCCCATGCTAAAAAGGGCGACGTCGATCTGTGGGTCAAGGAGAACGAGCTGATCCTGACCGTGATGGGCTACCAGCGCAATCTGCTGCTGCCCGACACCTTAATCGGCAAGCGGGTCAAACGCGCCCGCATGGTAGGTGAGGACTTCGTCATCACCTTTGGACGAGCATGAGTCCCGAGCAGCAGAAAAAGGCCGGAACCAAAGCGGGCTACGCGCGACTGCGCGAGCTGCTCAACGAGTTCGACGAGGCCAAGGGGCACTTCGAAGCCGGTCAGCGCGAGCTGCTGATGGGCTTCCGCTCGATCGTCGACGTGCTGATCCGCTTCGCCCAGGAGGGCGACGAGGAGATGCTGCGGCTCAACGTGCTGATCCTGATCCGCAGCGGCCTGGACTTCCTGATCGCCAAGACCCCGCCCGAGGAACCGGCCCAGACCGACGAGGTGATGATCGAGGCCTACAGTGCGATCCTCGAGGTGCTCTCCGACGAGGAACGTCGCATCAAGACGCACCCCGAGGCGCTCGAGGGCGACGCCGAGAAGCTCGAAGCACTCGAGGCGATCCGCCGCGTGCTGCAAGTCGAGCGCGAGCGCGCCAGCAAGCGCGCGGACGATCCCGACGCGCACAAGCGCATCCGCAAAGTCGAAATCGAATAAATATTGTTGAATAACAATATTTGGTAGGCGCGAGCAGGGCCGGCTCAAAGGTGCCATCGCGGCGTGGTTCGTAGGGAATACGACCAGGGTTCGCTCGCGTGCCATGCGGGCACCTCAAGGGTGCCTAGTCGTTGCGGTGCAGCTCGACGAAGCGGCGGAAGCTACGGTCGTAGGTGCGCTCTACATTATCGGGGAAGCAGCACGCGGGCAGCTCGTTTTGCGCCAAGTGATATTGCAGACACTCGCAGCACATTCCGTGCCGCGAGCATCCCGGGTAGGTGCAGTTACACAGCTTGTTGTTGGCCTTGAGGTTCTTGCAATCCGCCACTGTTGTTTCTCCTACTCTCGTCCCCAGCCCGAGGGCTGCGGTCCCATTACGAATTCGAACGTCGCTCCGTCGGCGATCTGATCGTGATGGAAGATCGGCTCGTCCAGCGGCTCGCCGTTGAGCTGCACCGACTGCACGTAGATGTTGTCCGGTGAGGCGTTGTGCGCGGTGATCGTGATATCGCCCTGGTCGCGGTGCAGCACCAGATTCTCGAAGATCGGGCTGGCGATGTAGTAGATATCGGTGCCCGGCAGCGAATAGATGCCCATTGCGCTGAACACGTACCAGGCCGAGAGCGTGCCGCCGTCGTCGTTGCCGTCCACGCCGTCGGGCCCGCCGGTGTAGTGGGCGTCCATCACCCAGCGCACCCACTTCTGGGTCAGGTCGGGCCGTCCCAGCTCGTTGAAGAGATAGGGCACCAGGATGTCCGGCTCGTTGCCGTGCCAGTAGAAGATGTCGGGCAGCGGTGTGTTCGGCCAGTTGACCGAGTTTTGGAACATCTGCTCCAGGCGGTAGATCAGCACGTCGCGGCCGCCGTGGGCGAACGCCAGCTCGTCCACATCGTAGGGCACGTAGAACGACCAGTGATAGGCGTTCCCCTCGCAGTAGTCCTCGCTGAACCACAGCGGAATGAACGAATCGACCCAACTGCCGTCGCGGTGCCGCGCGCGCAGGAATCCGCTGGGCTTGTCGAACAGGTTGATCCAGTTGCGCGACTGCGCCAAAAAGCGCTCGGCGTCCTCGTCGTGTCCCAAGGCTTGGGCCCACAGCCCCAGGGCGTAATCGTCGTAGCAGTTTTCCAGCGTATTGGAGACCGACTTGCTGCCGTTCTCGATCGAGCAGTAGCCCAGGGCCAGGTAGTCCTGCATGTCCGTGCGGCCGTGCTCGGTCGGTCCCAGGCCGTGCAGGCGCAGCCCCTCGTAGGCCGTGTTCACGTTGAAGTTGTCGATTCCCTTGAGGTATGAGCCGGCGAACACGATGTCGGCCGATGTGCCGATCATGCAGCCGGTGTAGCCCAGGGCGCGCGGCCACTTTGGGAACGACCCGCCCTGCTGGTACATCCTGACCATTGAGTTGAGGAAGTTCAGCTGGGCCTCGGGATTAATTAGGTCGATCAGCGTGTGGAAGCTGCGGAAGGTGTCCCACAGCGACATGTCCGAATAAAAGCGGTGGCCCTCGTCCGCGTGCAGCTCGCGGTCGAACCCGCGGTAGATCTCGCCGACTTCGGAGAACAGCGAGGGCATCATGTACAGGTGGTAGACCGCACTGTAAAAGATCTCGCGTTGCAGGTCCGTGCCGCCGTCGACCTCGAACTGTTCGAGCACTTCGCGCCAGCCGTTCTCGGCCTCAGTGCGCACGTCGTCGAAATCAAAATCCGGGATCTCGGCCGCCAGGTTAATCCGCGCCTGTTCCAGCGAGATATAGGAGATGCCGACCCGCGCCACCACCGGCGTGTCCGGATCGGCGTCGAACTCGACGTAGGCGCCGGCCTGATTCTCGATGCCTGTGCCGTCCTGCAGGGCCTGAAGCGAGCCGGGGCTGATGTTGCGTCCCACGAACGTGCCGTAATGGGTGAACGGCCGGTCGAACTCGACCACGAAATAAAGGATGTAGCCGCCGTCGCGGCCCGCGAATCCGCCGGTGTGGTCCAGCCAGCCGTAGACCGCGGAGTTTGGCTGATCCACGTTGACCTGGGCCGCGCTGACCCAATGGGGCTGGATCGAGTTGCCCGCGTTGATCACCACCTGGGCATCCGAGGCCTCGGGGAAGGTGTAGCGGTGCATGCCCGCGTGCTCGGTGGCCGTGAGCTCGGCGTGGATGTAGTAGCGGTCGAGCAGCACCGAGTAGTAGCCCGGATTGGCCTGCTCGGTGTCGTGGGAGAAGCTCGAGCGGTAGTACGACTCGAGCGTGTCGCCGGTTTGGGTCTCGAACCCGCGGGTCGGCATCAGCAGCAGGTTGCCCGCGTCCCCCGCGCCGGTGCCGATGATGTGCGTGTGCGTGAATCCGCGGATCTGTTTGTCGCCGTAGTAGTAACCGCCGTAGTGGGTGAAATCCAGTTGCAGGTCGGCCACGCTGGTGTCCGGGCTGAGCTTGACCATGCCCCACGGCATCGAGGGTCCGGGCAGCAGGCTGCCCTGGCCGAACCCCTGGCCACCGGTGCCGATAAACACGTCCACCAGCTCCAACGGCTCAAGCGGTTGGTTGTCGTCGTCGTCATCATCGTCATCGTCGCCAGCGACGTCGTCATCGTCATCGTCGTCGTCGTCCGTGTCGCAGCCGGACCAGACTACGCCGCAACATAGCAGCACGATCAGCAACAGCAGGAACAAGAAGAATCTGGAGATGCTCATTTATCAACTCCGCGCGGTTTGACCGTACGAATACTAGCTTGCCGCCGGGCAAAGAAAAAGGCCGGTGTATTACCGGCCTTCTTGATGACGTTGTCGTCCCGAGGGATTACTGCGTCACTCCGCACTTGGCGTCTTCGACACAGGCGTGGGTCGCCTTGACGTAGGTCTGGTCAACACAATGCACTGCCTCGATGTACGAGTAGTTGACGTAATCGTCGGCCGGATTGTTGGGGTCGTTCTGGTAGGTCGTCTCGCAGCAACAGTATCCCGGACGCTTGGTGGTCTGCGCCTGAGAGATCGTCGGGCCAAATACCAGGGCCGCCACGGCCAGCATGGCCAGCACGAACGTTACGGTGACAATCGACTTTTTCATT